>NZ_BAXL01000025.1:0-63536 GCF_000698185.1 Geomicrobium sp. JCM 19055 | reverse complement strand
GGAACAAGAGATGGCGAGCGCGGAACAAGAGATGGCGAGCGCGGAACAAGAGATGGCGAGCGTGGAACAAGAGAGGGCGAGCGCGGAACAGGAGAGTGGGAGCGCGGAACAAGAGCAGAGAACTATGCGATATAAAGCTAAAGAACCTTGTGAATTAGTATCCCACTATAGACCTTAAAAAGGATAGTACGATCGTCTGAAGTGGACAAATCGTATAGTAGGTAATCATTTATATTCTAAAAAGAGGGAACAAAATTACAATTTATTTTGCAGAAAATTGTCATTCTAAAACTTTGTTCGAAAACTTTTATTATAAATTAATAAATTATTTTTTGCATTGCTTTTCTATAATTTATCACATAGAATATAGGGCGTTGTCCCATATATTATTATATAAAAATATTAATTAGTATTTGGTTAAACGTAGCTACATATGAAACTCGGTTAGTGAAGGATTGGATGTTATGTCATTACAGGTTATCGGCTTTGCGCTCGTAGTGCTTAGCATGGTTTTAATGCTTGGTAAGTGGATTCGCGTCAAATCGCCATTGCTGCAAAGACTTTTCTTGCCAAGTTCGTTAATTGGTGGTTTTTTAGCTCTGTTCTTAGGACCAGAGGTATTAGGGAGATTTTTCTCTTCAGAAGGTTCAACTTCTTACGGGTTATTTACGGAAGATATGATGGACGTTTGGTCTCAGCTTCCGGGTTTGTTAATTAATGTCGTATTTGCAACGTTATTCATAGGCTTCGTACTTCCAAAACTATCTGAAATTTGGAGAGTCGGTGGACCACAAATTTCACTTGGTTATGTGATGACGTGGGCGCAATATGCAGTGGGTATGTTGCTTGCGATGACAATTCTTGTACCGGTGTTTGGTATGAGTCCTGCAGCAGGTGCTTTGATTGAAATTAGTTTTGTCGGAGGACACGGTACGGCTGCTGGTTTACAAGATAGTTTCATCTCCTTAGGGTTTGAAGAAGGGTATGATTTAGCATTAGGTCTTGCGACTGTTGGTCTCTTAAGTGGTGTAATCATCGGGATTATCATGCTTAATATTGCTGCTCGTCGCGGGAAATTGTCAACGCTATCACACCCAGATGAACTGTCGTTTGAACAGCAATCTGGAATCATTGATGAAGAAAACCGTCAATCTTCTGGAAAGCAGACGACTTCAAGTGTTTCAATTGAGCCATTGGCTTTTCACTTAGGTCTCGTTGCAATTGCAATTTTCATCGGTTATTGGCTTTTGGAAGGGCTTCTTTGGGTTGAGCAAGTCACTTGGTACGCAGCGTCTGGTATTGAACTGATTGCCCACGTTCCATTGTTCCCATTTGCCATGATCGGCGGTATTATTTTGCAATTGTTCATGTCTCGTTTTGATAAACGGTCGATGGTTGATCGTGAGACTGTGTTGCGAATTCAAAACACAGCACTCGACTTCTTAATCATTAGTGCATTAGCGACACTTAGCTTGTCTGTGATTGGGGCAAACATTTGGGAGTTCATCATTCTAGCGGTTGCTGGTATCTTGATTAACGTCGTCTTGTTCTTGTATCTTGCTCCTAAGATGATTCCAAACCATTGGTTTGAGCGTGGTATTGGTGATTATGGACAATCGATGGGGGTTGCGGCGACTGGAATTATGCTTATGAAAATCGTCGACCCGAAACAAGAAACACCAGCAATGAAAGCGTTTGGGTATAAACAGGTCTTCTTTGAACCGATGGTCGGTGGAGGTCTCGTAACGGCAGCGGCTATGCCGTTTATTATCCAGTTCGGATTAATGCCGGCGCTTATTGGTGTAACTGTCTTAATGATTCTATTTTGGATACTAGGTGTATTCTATTTTGGAAAACAAAAATCAGCGTAGGGGTGATTCCCTTGCTGATTTTTTGTCGTTATGTCGAGGTGATCAGTTGCCAAAATTGTCGTGCGGCGACAGAGCGATGTGAGTCTTTCAATTTAATAATGGCAGGTTCCATAACATCATCAAAACCCTTAATCGGTCTAAGTGTAATGGAGTCATGTGTTGTTGATAGGGAGTCGATTGGAATAACAGAGACACCCACCTTTTGGCTTACTAGCTGGATGACCATTTGAATATCTTTGCATTCAATAATAACGTTTGGTTCTACTTGCTCGTTTTGAAAAGAACTCTTAATATTTTCTGTTAATGATAAGCCTTCAAGTGGTGCTAACAATACGAAGGGAGTCCTGGCTAGCTGTGTAAACGTTACGTCATAGTCAGGGAACTGACTAATCCAAGCTTTCGGAATAACAGCGCGACAAGATTGTAAATTTAGAAGTTTGTGGTCGTAACGGGTGTAGTCGAACGGGCGCAAGAGAAATGCAACATCAATCTCTTTTTGTTCAAGTAGTGTTAACAAATCTTCAGAGTTTCCATTATGAATATGGATTTTCACATTTGGGTAGTGTTGGCGATGTTGTTTAATGTAATCTAATAAAAGATTTGAACAAGACGAAGAAACCCCGATGTGTACAGAGCCGGCATCTCCGTTCTCAATTTCGGTAATTCGTTGCTTCATGTCGTCCATTTCATTAAGGAGTTGACATGCATAGTTGTACAAAAGAGTACCAGTCTCAGTCACTTGCCATTTTTGTCGGTAGCGATGAATGAGTGTCGAACCTAGTTCATCTTCGAGTTTTTTTTAGAAGTTGGCTTAGTGGAGGCTGAGCCATGTGAAGAGCATCGGCTGCTTTAGAAATGCTTCCTTGGTTAACGATTTCCTTAAAATAATAGAGTTGGCGAATGTCCATGTGAGTGTCCTTTCTTAAAGTTGAGAATTACCAACATATGTTTTTAGATATGATTTATTAATTTTATATATATTATTCATATGACTACTTCTATGATAGGTTAAATGTAGGTGATCGACAACATGACCATGAAGGTGAGTAGTTGAAATGAGTATGAATCAAGCGAAGCAATTAAGCTTATATGTTGTTGGATTGTTTTCGTTATCGTTAGGTGTTAGTTTTTCCATTCAGGCGAATTTAGGTGTCTCACCGGTATCATCATTACCGTATGCGCTAACATTATCGTCTGAAGCAACGATTGCAATAACAACGATTATAGTGAATGTTATTTTTATTTTCATTCAGATGCTGTTATATAGAAAATCGAAGTTAAGAGACTATTTGAAGCAAATCCCGATTGTGCTTTTGTTCGGGTTTTTTTATGTATTTTACGTTGGAATTGTTACAACTGTTTACAACGCCAGTGGGTTTGTTGGCAAGAACGAGTTATTTGGTCGTTAGCTTAGTTCTCGTTGCAATCGGATTGCTGCTCTACTTCACAGCGAACTTGCCTCTTATGCCATACGATGCACTGACGTATGTGATTGGTAAACGATTTGGATTGCAATTGAGCAGAGCAAAAATCTTGACCGATAGTGTAAATGTAGTTATTGCGGGAGCAATTTGTCTCATGTTTACAAGATCGTTAGGGGCGATTGGTTTTGGAACATTTATCTCCGTATATTTTATCGGTAAAATTCTCGGCTGGTTGATTAAACTTTATCAAAAACCTCTAAAGGCTTGGTATGTCTAGGATGATTTCTTCCTCAATTTTAATGCACTAGAAACTTTTTCCTTTTCCGAAACGTAGGGAATAACGATGGAAGGGGAATCAGTGATGAGTGAAACTTCTACTGAAAAGCGTGAGGAAGTAGCAAAGATCCCGTCTTGGCGTGTAATTGTTGGCTTTAGCTTACAAGCGTTTGCGTGGTGATGGCCTTTATCATGATCGATCCTTTGTTTGAAGAATATGAAATCTTTTTCTATCTGTTTATACAATTCGCGTTTGTAATTCCGGTATGGTTTTTAGGAACTGGTGTGCGAAACGGATTTCGTAATCTTAAACAACGATTGTGGTATCATACTCGGATTTTCTTTTATTTTGCTCTATTTATACCGTTTTCTATGGGTGGGTTCATGTGGCTATTTGATTCTCAAGAGAATGCCTTAAGTCACGGTGATGAGCTTTATATGATGTTGTACGCGAATGACTCATTCATGTGGCTGATCGTTATTCTGTTTATCGTTTTTATTCTTTCAGTGGCGCCACTTCTGTCTGGTGAAGGTATAAAACAAAAACGTGTGCTTATTCCCTTCTTTACGAGCTTACTGATGTTGCCTCTGTTGATTTTTATATCGTGGGATCATGTTCGCGTGATTGATCATGATGGCGTGTCGATCGTATCATTCGGGGAACGGCAAGAAGCAACTTGAAGAAGTGGATCATGTCGTTGTTGAACCTTTTATCCGGAGAAATCCAGGTACGACGAATGTGCCCCCTTCGAGAACAGCATTATTTGCCATCCATGTTGTGGAGCAATCAGGAGACGTGTACACGTTTGATAACTTTGGCTTTAACAATGATAAGATGAGTCAAGCCTTAGAAGTTAGGAGCCACGTTGTAGGTAAGGGAGTTCCGTTCTTCATTCAACAACCAACGGAAGATCAATGGAGCTTTATGGTCATTGAATTGGAAAACGAAGACGTTGATGAAGAGATGTTCCAGCAACTATTCACACCTTATCCACAATAATCAATAAGAAGTTGCACCTCTTCGGATAAATTCTGATTTGACTTATTATTCAATCCATTCTATACTTATGCCAGAATTAAATAACCTTAACTAGGGGAGCCCAATGAGCTGGGCTGAGAGGGAAGCGCAATGAAGCTTCTTGACTCTTTGGACCTGATCTGGATCATGCCAGCGTAGGGAAGTTATCTATGAGTCATTACTTCTTGTATGGATAAACCAGGTCGATTTATTGCGGCCTGGTTTTTTTGTATGCTCTTGATCTCGTCCTTTAGGAATTAGTTTGAAGGAGAGGCTTAAATGACAAAAAGTGTGCAGCAAGAAAACATTGAAATGTTGTCTAGTTTTGAAGGAAGTAAGAAGGTGTATATTCAAGGTTCCCGTCCTGACATTCAAGTGCCGATGAGACAAATTTCGTTAAGTCCAACCATTCATGAAGACGGCAGGGAAACGCACAATGAACCCCTCCTCGTCTACGATACGAGTGGACCATATACGGACGAAAACGCTCATATTCAGTTAACAGAAGGGCTGCCAGCTATACGGGAAAATTGGATCGTAGAAAGAAAGGATACACAAGAGTATGAGGGACGCCAAGTAAAGCCTGAAGACAATGGCGTTCGTAGTGAATCATCGACGCATGATCAACAACAAGTAGAGTTCCGACGTACCGTTCGTAAAGCACTACCAGGTCAATGTGTGACCCAACTTCATTATGCCAAAAAAAGGCATTATCACGCCTGAGATGGAGTTCATTGCCATTCGTGAACAGATGGAACCGGAGTTTGTTCGTGAAGAAGTTGCCAAGGGGCGGGCGATTATCCCGTTGAACATTAATCATGTGGAAAGTGAGCCGATGATTATTGGTCGTAACTTTCACGTCAAAATCAATGCGAACATTGGTAACTCTGCAGTTTCGTCTTCAATTGAACATGAAGTAGAGAAGATGACGTGGGCAACCCGTTTTGGTGCAGATAACATTATGGACCTTTCAACCGGAAAGAACATTCATCGAACGCGGGAGTGGATTATTCGTAACTCCGTTGTTCCAGTTGGGACGGTTCCGATTTATCAGGCACTTGAGAAAGTAAACGGTGTCGCTCAAGATCTGACTTGGGACGTTTATCGGGATACGCTCATTGAGCAAGCGGAGCAAGGGGTTGATTATTTTACGATTCATGCGGGCGTTTTATTGCGGTATGTTCCGTTAACGGCGAATCGATTAACGGGCATTGTTTCTAGAGGTGGATCGATTATGGCGCAATGGTGCCTTGCTCATCATGAGGAAAGTTTCTTGTATACGCATTTTGATGAGATTTGTGAGATATTACGTGCCTACGACATTTGTATTTCCCTTGGTGATGGCTTGCGTCCAGGATCGATTGCAGATGCGAATGACGAAGCTCAGTTCGCTGAACTTGATACGTTAGGTGAATTAACGAAGCGAGCGTGGCAATACGATGTACAAGTGATGGTTGAAGGACCTGGTCACGTGCCGATGCATCTGATTAAAGAAAATATGGATAAGCAGTTAGAAGTGTGTGACGAAGCCCCATTCTACACGTTAGGTCCGTTAACGACAGATGTTGCCCCAGGTTACGACCACATTACGTCTGCGATCGGTGCAGCGATGATTGGATGGTATGGTACAGCGATGCTTTGCTATGTGACCCCTAAAGAGCATTTAGGGCTACCTAATCGTGACGACGTTCGAGAAGGTGTGATTACGTATAAAATTGCCGCACATGCCGCAGACCTTGCTAAAGGTCATCCGGGAGCTAGAAAACGAGACGATGCCTTATCGAGAGCGCGGTTTGAATTTCGCTGGCGCGATCAATTCCACCTTTCGTTAGATCCAGATCGGGCGATGGCGTATCATGATGAAACGTTGCCAGCTGAAGGAGCAAAGACAGCTCACTTTTGTTCAATGTGCGGTCCGAAATTTTGCAGTATGCGAATTTCACATGATATTCGCAAGCTTACCGCGTCACAGTCTGAAGAGATTCAGACCGGCTTAAAAGAAAAGGCAAATGAGTTTGTTGATGCTGGTGCGAAGTTGTACCGATAATCGGAGGGAAATCGATGGATGGTAGAGTGAAGCAAATCGAGCACCTCATTGAAGAGAAGAAGGTTGAAGTTGAGCAACTTGAAGCAACGCTTGAACATATTCAACAGCAGTGTACGCATCGTTTTAGTGAAGATGATTTAATGAGGCGATGCTTAACGTGTAATAAGGTAGAAGTGCTTTATTATTAATAGTGGTATACGAGGGAGTTGTTCGTTCAGGGGCAACTCCCTTCTAGATGTTCGTTACTCATTGACTTATTTCACTTTTCTGTCTAGACTGAACGTATTAAGCCTACTAAATGGGTAAGAATACATATAGATTAGAGGAGATTGTATGAAAAGACGGAGCATAACAACTTTTGGAACAGCGGTCGTTTTAGGCGCGCTTGTCGCTTGTAGTTCACCGAGTGAAGTTGAGGAAAGTGCAAGTGAAAACAGCGAAGTCGAGCAAGAGCAAAGTGTTCGAGATGAATTGAACATTGCCCAAACGGCTCAACCGCCTACGCTCGATACTGCTCAAACGGTTTCAGCGGTTGCACTCGACATTGCTGGAAACATTTATCAACAACTGTTTCAATTAGATGGAAACTATGAGCGCAGCCCGTGTTGGCAGAGTCGTATGAGTTAAGCGATGATGGCAAGACTTACACGATCGCGCTTCGTGAAGGCGTTCAGTTTCATAATGGAGAGGAAATGACAGCGGAAGATGTGGTTGCGTCGATGAATCGCTGGCTAACGGTTTCCTCTAGAGCGAAAGAATTGTTAGACGGTGCGACGTTCACTGAAGTAGATCCTATACAGTAGAATTAATAGTAGAACAAGCCACGTCAGACGTTCTTATTCTGTTAGCTTCGCAAGCACAATTCCCATCGATTATGCCAAAAGAGTTTGTTGAATCCGCATCCGCAGATGGTTTTGAAGAATACGTGGGTACCGGACCGTATCAATTCGATGATTGGCAACAAGATCAATACATCCGTCTCGTTCGAAATGATGATTTTCAGTCTTTAGAAGGGGAGCCTAGTGGTTTCACAGGAGAAATTAAGGCGCCAACAGAGACGTTAACGTATCACTTCGTGTCGGATCATTTTACGAGAATTTCGGGCTTGCAGACGGGCCTTTATGACATTGCAGATAGTATTCCGTTAGAAAACTACGATTTACTTGAAGAAGATGAAAGCATTGAGATTGAATCGGTACCGGGAGGAACGTTAACGGCGTTTTTCAATACGAACGAAGGCGTTTTATCAGATGAAGAGCTTCGCCATGTCGTGCTTGCGGCGCTCGACAACGAGGAGATTATGCTTGCAAGTTATCCGTTACCCGAATTGTTCTCCCTTGCTCCTGGGTATTTGAACGAAAATCAAGAGCAGTGGGCAACGGATGCAGGAGCCGACTATTACAATCAAGCGGATCCTGATTTAGCGAAGCAACTTTTAGAAGAATCGAGTTATGATGGAGAAGAAATTACAATTCTTACAACGCCTGACTACAATGAAATGTACAACGGATCCCTCGTTATTCAAGAACAATTGCGTAACATCGGTATGAATGTGTCTGTAGATACGTTTGATTTTGCGACGTTTTTAGAAACGAAGGATGATCATAGTCGCTGGGATTTGTTTTTGGCGAGTACGGGTTACCAATTAACGCCACCACAGCTTTTAGCTGTTACACCAGAATGGGCGGGGCTTGATGATGAACAAGTAAGGTCAGGTTAATGGCTGTTCGCGAAGCAGCATCTCAAGAGGAAGCTGCCGAGGAGTGGGCGAACGTGCAGCAGTACTTATATGAAATAGGCTCTTCGACTGTACTCGGGCATTACGATTCATTTGTCGCAGTCCATGAGGATGTCGAAGGCTTTGAATTGTTTGAAGCCCCAGTCGTTTGGAATGCAAGCATTAAAAAGTGACGAACGTTAAAACGCTCATGAGCATCTTCATGAGCGTTTTTAGTATGTTTAGTTAAAGAAAGAATTAGGCTGATCCTGCAACTGTTGAAGGTACTCGATCTTGAAGTCGCACCATAAATAATACGCCAGCAACAATAAACAACACCGATTGAATGAGCGTTGCTCCGAGGGTCACAATGAGCATGATAGCGCCAATGATTAACAAGCGAAGCCCTGCTTTACGCGCCGATTTCTTGATGTGCAATGTAGTAATAATTACGAGTATGAGTCCGATTAAATGAACGGCGAATACGAACCAGGCGAATGCTTGTGTGCCGACACCCGGCAGTGGGAGTTGTGCTGAAACTGTTGCGAACAATAAGCTGATAAGTAAAACCGCAGTGACAAATAGTTGCAACGTAAGCCCTACGCCAAGCAAAAGAAACTCTGGGAGTCGTTTGATGATGATCACCTCCTAGTAGTAGCATACTACAAAGAAGTCGTAATGATCACAATGCTAATGAAAATGTAATTGCACGAGAAGTGTAAGTCCTTATAATTAACAAGATAAAGAAATTACCATATGGGGTGTGAAAATGAAAGCTGTTATTTTTGATATGGATGGGACCTTATTTCAAACTGACCGAATTTTAGAAACATCATTAGAAGATACGTTCGAACAGTTACGTTTACAAGGTGAATGGGAGGGTGAAACTCCGCTTCAATTGTACCGGGATATTATGGGGGTTCCTCTACCAAAGTATGGGAAACACTGCTTCCTGACTGCTCTGGGGCAACAAGAAAGTATTGTGATCAGTATTTTTTTAGAACGACTTATTCGTAATATTGGAGAAGGTTTAGGAGCATTGTATCCAAATGCGGTAAACGTACTTGAAAAATTAAAGGCAAATGATATTCAGATTTTCGTTGCAAGTAATGGTTTGAAGAAATACTTACAATCAATCGTTTCCCACTATTCATTGGATCGTTTTGTTGCAGGTACATATAGCATTGAACAAATTGAAACCTTGAGTAAAAGTGACTTAGTGAAAACCATTCTGAATAAGCATTTCGTAACAGAGGCAATCATGATTGGTGATCGAATGTCAGATATTCAAGCGGCTAAGGATAATAACCTTCTTTCTATTGGTTGCCGTTTTGATTTTGCTCAAGAAGAAGAGTTACAGTTTGCAGATATCGTGATCGAGGACTTGTCTGAGGTACCACAGATTGTCACTCATCATTTTCAGCTACAATCATTCTCAACGTATTCGTTAGAAGAAGGTTAATCACTCATTAAGGCGGGTAGAGATGAATAGAAATGACGACGATGGAAGGTGACGACCGATTCGAAGTAAATCAATTCTATTTCTCCTAAGTACGGCATTGCTACTAACTGCTTGTGGCGCATTCGGAGCCCAGCACCTACAAACGAGCCGATAGTCGAGGGTGCGGTTGTAAATATTCAATTGAGTGAAGACGATCAAGCTCTTCATCACCTAACGCTATCTCAAAGTTCAAGTGAAGAAATCATCCTTCAGCTTCACCCTGAATCAGGGGTTATCTTAGATGAAGATGAGGAGATTATTTCAATAGAAGAACTACAAACAGGGGACACACTGCAAGGTTGGATTGGTGTGGACCAGAGCGACGACAGTGACGTAGCACAAAAAGATGAAATACCTGTTACGACCGTGCAACGAATTCAATAACAGTAAACAAAGTAAGCTCGGTGTTGTGCCGAGCTTACTTTGTTATGGAATAAGAGGAATTACGTGCGATTCAGCGAAAGATGGAAGGAAGCCATATTCTTTTGTGGGGTGTTCAATGCAATTATCTAAGTATGCAAAGGTGATTGTTCAAAATGGAATTGCTGTTCAGTCTGGTGATCTTGTTAAAGTGAATTTCAATCTTGAACATATGCCGTTGGTTCGAGAAGTAACAAAAGAGGCTTATTTGTCAGGTGCTTCGTATGTGAAGCTAGACTTGCGTGATCCAGAAGTTGAGCTTGTTCGAGCTCGTTACATATGTAGTCTGTACATGCATCATTATCCTGATTCACTCGTCCAAACCGAGTGGGCCGAATTAGAAGCTGGTTATTCTACGGTCTCAATAACTGCACCGTCGTTTGCTAAGCTAGAGTCTAATTTGTTACGGAAAAAAAGCTGCCAAGCTTATAGAAGTTAAAGCAAAAGCAATGGCCCCGATTCGTAAAGTTGGAATGGAAAATCACAACAAATGGGTAGTGGTTAACGCTCCGACAGTTGCGTGGGCAAATGCAATTTTCCCAGAGTTAGAGAGTGATCAGGCGTTTCGTCGTTTAAGTGAACTTCTAGATGAAATTCTAAAATTGCACGAAGAAAACCCAGTAGAGTCTTGGAATCGTCAAAATATAAAGTTAAAAACAATTGCCAGTCGGTTAAACGCCTATCAATTTGATGCGTTGGAATTTAAGAGTGATTATACAGAACTGTACGTACGCCTTGTCAGGCAACATGTATGGACTGGGGGTGCTGAAAAACAAACGACGGTCGTTTGTTTTTATCAAATATCCCTGTAGAAGAAGTGTGGACAATGCCTGATAAATGGGGAGTTTCTGGTCACGTACGCATAACAAAACCATTTAACTTAAATGGCCAATTAATTCAAGGAGTTACGCTCTACTTTCAGGAAGGTAAAGTTGTAAAACTCGACCATACAGTGAAGAGTTTGCAGATCTCATTGGAATTGATGATGGTGGATCAAGACTTGGAGAAGTCGCACTCGTTAGTAAGCACTCATCTGTCGCAAAGACGGGAGTGGTATTTAACAGTACACTTTTAGATGAAAATGCAGCTTCTCACATAGCGCTTGGTCAAGCGTATGCTAGCAATGTGCTTCGAGGAGTTTCAATGAACGCAAGTGAACGAGATGCAATTGGAATGAATGAGTCGGCAATTCATCAAGACGTGATGATTGGTGATGAAGTCATGGATGTCTATGGCGTGAGTAACAATAAGAAGATTCCTATAATGAAAAACGGTGAATGGTGTTTTACGATATGAAACATAGGAGCGATAACAATGAGCAAAAAGCAGCTAGAAGAAGCACTAGAACTTCAAAAGCAAGGGAAGTTCGAGGAATCGAACGATATTCTTAGGGACCTTATGAGTCACATGAATTGCCAAGGTGACGTTTACTATCATTATGCTTCAAACTGTGATTCACAAGGCAACGAGCGGGAAGCAGTTGGCTATTATGAGAAAGCGCTAAACGAAGGCTTATCAAGTGAAGACTTACAAGGAGCGTACTTGGGACTAGGAAGTACATATCGCACACTCGGGATGTATATGGAATCTGATAAAACGCTAAGAAAAGGAATAGAAGCGTTCCCTGATGACTATGCGTTAAAAGTCTTTCACGCATTAACGTTATATAACCTCGGAAACTATGAAGCTTCTACACAACTTCTTCTACAATGCATTACTGAAACGACGGACGATGCAGAGATCTTACGTTATAAAAAGGCACTCGAATTTTATGCACCACAATTAGACAAGGTATGGTAGTCCTTCAGACAGATGGACGCGAAAAGATTCACAGTTTTGATTCATTTCAAAATACCAGTATAGGGTATTATGAGTCAAAGGGGTGAAACGATGCAGAAGACGTATCAAGTTGGGATCTTGCTGTTTGATGATGTTGATGTATTAGATTTCGCAGGACCATTTGAAGTGTTTAACTTAACGGTCTTTCAAGAAAGCGATGTGAACAAGTTATTTACGAATCAATTAGATTCAAAGCCTTTCCACGTTAGTACGGTATCAGAAGACGGTCAAACGGTAACCGCACACAATGGCTTACGTGTAACACCGGATTATAGCTTTGGTGACCATCCTGCTTTTGACATAATTATTGTACCAGGTGGTCCCCTTAAAGCGATGCAACTTGTGCAGCAGAATGAAAAGATAATTCATTGGATTAACGTTCATCGTGAACAGCTCGTCGCTTCAGTATGTACGGGAGCCTTTTTCCTCGGGCAAGCAGGCTTATTGTCAGGTAAGCAAGCGACGACGAACCGAGTAGCCTTATCGATGCTAGAACATACTTTTGAAGATGTTGAAGTCATTCGTGGAGTAAAGTATGTCGATGCGGGGCAAGTCATAACTTCTGCGGGGATCTCTGCAGGCATTCAAATGTCATTGCATGTCATCGAGAGGTTGTTTGATGAGGAGATGGCGAAGCGAACCGCACGAACGATTGAAATCGACGAGTGAAACAGACACGTTAACGAAGGGTTTAAGACCTAAGTTAACGTGTCTTTTAACAGGAAGGAATTGTAAAGAATTTGGGAACAGGTGAAACGAATAGAGTAAGGTGACGTATAATAAGATAAGAAAGTTTGCTAGAAAGGTCATGTTGTTTTTTAGATAGGGAGGGCGATTTGAACGAGAGGGGAAGACGTATGCACATAAGAGAAGCTCAACGTGAGGATGCTGAGCGTTACGTACGCTCATCTCAACGGTTGAATCAGAAGCATCGTTTATGCTCATGGAACCCGGAGAACGAAGCCTTACGATTGAACAGCAACGATCAATGATTCAACACTTTCTTACTAGCGAGCATTCGACGATTGTGCTTGCAGAATCTGAAACTACGCTTATCGGTTACGTGATTGCTATTGGAGGGGACGTGCACCGAACTAAGCATTCCGTCCGACTCGTCATCGGAGTATTACAGTCCTACAGGGGACAAGGGACTGGGCAGGAGTTGTTCGACTACATAGACAGTTGGGCGAAGCAACGTGAGATCGTTCGAATGGAATTAGATGTTGTAACGGTGAATGAACGGGCAATACGGCTTTATAAAAAGTGTGGATTTACAATCGAAGGTGAAAAAAAGAAAGTCGCTACGTATCGACGATGTGTTTTACAATGAATATGTCATGTCAAAACTCTTACATACGTAAGAATTTTCGACGACATAAAGTCTCGTACATTCATGAAGGAGAATCGAATGAACTGGAAAAACATTTGGAAAGGCATTGCAATGGGAATGGTCGAAACCGTACCAGGCGTGAGTAGTAGTACCATTGCGATGTTAGTAGGCATTTATGAAAATATCATTGGGTCGATTAGTGACCTGACGTCTAAGCATTTTAGGCGAGGTGTTCTTTACTTAATTCCTGTTGGAATCGGAATTGTCATTGGTTTTCTCTTGTCAATTCAACTGGTTCAGTTCTTTTTAGATAACTATCCAGTTCCGACGCATTTCTTATTTATCGGTCTTGTCATTGGGATGCTTCCGTTTATCTGGTTCAGTGGAATGCGCCATGCTGGGAACGCTAGAAACATTCCTTATCAAGGCAAACATTACGCCCTGATGGTGTTGTTCTTTATCTTCCTTGTGATGATCAACGTTGTATTTGCACCAGATGAGACGATCATGACGGACTTAGTGTTTACGGATTACTTGTTCCTTTTCTTTGCTGGGTGGCTTGCGAGTACAGCCTTAGTACTGCCAGGAATTAGTGGTGCGTTAATTCTTATGATTCTTGGTGCCTTTTATACGGCTACAAATGCGATTACAGCATTGCAAATTGACATAATCGCAGTGGTTGGATTGGGTGTTGTCATCGGTGTACTCATTACTGGGAAGCTTGTACGATTTTTGTTGCAGCATTACCGACAGAGTACGTATGCAGGAATTGTTGGACTGTTAGCGGGGTCAATTATTGTGCTTTTCATTGGCATACCAGAGACAATTGGCCAAATGGTTGCGAGTGTGCTGCTTCTAATCATCGGGTTCTTGTTCTCGTATTTGATTAGTCAGAGGCAAAAAATGTAATGATCTTCTTGGAGAGCGGGCATACGTATTGCCCGCTCTTTTATATTATTGAAATTGAAGATGCATAGTTAGTCGCTAGTCTTGGTTGTTATCCGCTTGTTTTTGTGCAGCATACTTTTTGAAAATTTGGTCGTGGTATTCAACGAGTGTGTAAAACGCAGTCGCGGTTAGTGCTAACCAAGGTTATTCAACCAGCGAATTTCCCCGAATAGGACTTGGAACAACACCAAGGCCCCGTACGATGCAAAAAAATAAGAAGATAAGTCGGACAGGTCGGTACTTAAATAACGTCAAATTACCCCTCCTAATTTGTGTGAGTATTATAACATATCAATCATTGGAGTTGGTTTCTATGAACGTAGCATTCTTTGATCGCGATGGTACGATTATTGAAGATTATGAGGATCACGAGTGGGCCAGGGTGAAGAAGCCTGTGTTTATGGATGGAGCAATTGAAACGTTAGATCATATACAAAAGCAAGGATATACGGTTATCATCATCACGAATCAGTACTTGATTAATGAAGGATACATTTCATATGAACAATACGAAACAATAAATAGCAGCATGCTTCATGTCTTAAAAGAGCATAACATTTCGATTCAAGAAGTCTTTTATTGCCCCCATAGAAGGGATGAAGGCTGTAGGTGTATAAAGCCTAACGTCGGAATGATCGAACAAGCGTTAATGAACTATCCAGAGATTCGTTTGGATCACTCCTTTATTGTAGGTGACTCTAAGGTTGATGTTGATTTGGCGACAAAGTTAGGGATTCGAGGTTACGGCATTCGTGTAACTAATGAGCAACCGAATGTTACGCTGATTGATACGATTAGTGATCTTCAATTTGTAATAAACAAAAACGATAAATAGCGGGCACTCTGAAGCAGGTTCTTCAGAGTTTTTTTATTACTATTTAAATAACTATCTAATTAGATTATAATCTAATTAGATAGGGGTGGAATGATGCAACTTGATAAAATCGTTAACTTTCATAAAACCGTCGGAGACAAAACGCGAATACGTATCATTAGCTTGTTGCGTTCAGGACCTCTTCACGGTCAAGCTATTGCCGGGAAGTTAGGCTTAAGAGCACCAACGATCTCACACCATTTGAAGAAGCTTAAGGATATTGATGTTGTCTATCAGCGTCGCGATAAAAATACGATCTATTATTATTTGAATGAAAGTAAGTTAGAGCGTCTTACACATGCCATTATTGAAGTTGGAGGGAATGCAATGGATGAGCAATACGCCGTATCACAAGAAGAAAAGGCAAAAATTATACAGAACTTCACCGACCAAACCGGGCGATTGAAGAGGTTGCCTGCACAGCGGAAGAAAAAGCTCATTCTTTTAGAGCATATCCTTCGTGGATTAGAGCACGGGAAATCCTATGAAGAAAAAGAGATTAATGAGTATATTCAAACGTATTATGAAGATTACGCAACGGTTAGACGAGAGTTTGTGATGGCTCATTTTATGTACCGAGACAATGGGATCTATGAACTTAATCCACTTGAAATGTGGCCGGTATAGGCTCATGTTAGAACAAATTAATCCTAAATTAGCGATGAATATGCTCGACGACTTATCACCAACACAAACTGTTGGGATTGTAGAAGGATTCATTGAAGGAGCTGTTTACTCAGATCGGTTACAACCTAAAGCAGTTCTTATTGCTACTAAGGGCGGTACGTATTCTCTTCAAGGAGAACTGGATGATCGTTTTGCGCGTGCGTTCATGTCCTTTTATGCGAAGAAACGACATGAACGGTTTACGTTGTTTTCAACGAGTACAGGATGGGGTGAATTTTTTTGAAACCGTACAAACGGAAAATACAATGAAAATGTCGAGGGTTGTGCATCATCTGAACGAGGAAGTTCAGCTCCAGAGCTCGTTCAAGTTGCCGGTTTATGAGATTAATAAGCATTCAATCGCAAAGAGTCAACAATTTGATGAATGCTATTACGTTGAACAATGGGGAAGTGTAGAAGCTTATTTAAAATATGGCATTGGCTATTATGCTGAAAGTGAGAAAGGTGAAATTGTAGCGGAATGCACGTCCATTTTTCGAAGTAGAGAAAAAGCCAATATTGACATCTACACGCGAAAAGTTGCTAGAGGAAAAGGGACTGCAACTGCACTCGTGCTTGCGTTTGTAACAGAATGTAGAAAGCGGAACATCACCCCTATTTGGGATTGTGATGAGGCGAATGTAGCTTCAATGCAACTTGCAAATAAGTTGGGGTTCAGTGAAGTGAATCGTTACCATCTTTATTATAAGAAGAACCTGTAACATTTGAGGAAAGGGTGACTACCATTTCATTCATTGAGGAGATTCGTAGGGTCATAAACGCTGAAGATTCATTTGAAACGCAAGTGCAGAAGATCTTTGTTGCGTATCATTGCGTGCCAATTTTTGAACACAGTTTGGAAGTTGCTCGTGAAGCAAAAGCATTGGCAAAAACGTACGGTGAAGATGCACATGAAGCGTTTCGTGCGGGGTTGTTACACGATATTGGAGGGATCGTCCCGAACGAAAACAGAGTGAGCGTCGCAACGCAATTAGAAATTGATCTTTATGAAGAAGAGCACATCGTTCCGATGATTATTCATCAAAAGATTAGTAAAGTCATTGCTAAAGAAATCTTTCATATTGAAGATCAAAGGGTATTAACCGCGATTGAAACACACACAACATTGCATAAACAGCCGAGTATGCTCGATCATATCGTCTTTCTAGCAGATAAATTGAAATGGGATCAAGGTGGAGAGCCTCCGTATCGAGATGAGCTACGCAAAGCGATGCAACAGTCGTTAGAGCAAGGGTCATTCTATTTTGTAAATCAGTTGTATCACAGTCCATCACTGAAAATCGTTCATCCTTGGCTTCGCGATGCTTATGAACGACTGAAAGCTTCGAATGTGTGATGCTTTGAAAACCAAATCTATTGATTTGGTTTTTTTTATGGGTTCATGTTTTTTTTCGTCATAATGACAAAAAAATAAGGTAAAATCAAACGTGTTATCATTTTTGACAAAAGACTGAATGATTTTAATCGCAAGTGAAAAGGTGGCTTGGTATGCAGTGAAGATGCATACGAAGATATTCGGATTAATGGTCGGACTGATTGCCATTGTTGCGCTTTCCATGGCAGCGTTTTTAGCTTATATAGAATATCATAATATTTATGAGCGTCTTGGAGATCAAGCGTTAAGTTCAGCAGTTCACATCGCAAATTCTCCTGAGGTGGTTGACGCATTTACAGATGACAATCCTTCGGAATTATTGCAACAGTATGCCGATCATTATCAAAGAGATATGGAAGCAGAGTTTATCGTGATTGGAAACGATGAAGGTGAGCGTTACGCCCATCCCGATGAATGGAAAATTGGTGAAGCCATGGTTGGTGGAGATAATGATTTGGCATTAATTGCAGGGAGATCGTATGTGTCAGTTGCAGAAGGAACTAGAGGTATGTCCTTACGTGGAAAAACACCGATCCATAGTGCTGATGGCGAAATTATTGGTGTTGTCTCTGTTGGGTTTCTCGTTCAAGATATCCATGCTGAAATGTGGCAGCGAATCGGAGTTATTGTATTGATTACAACGGTGATTGTTGTCATTGGGGCGTTAGGAAGTATGCTTTTATCGAGAAGTATTCGAAAAGATATGTACGGGCTTGAGCCTAAAGATATTGGTGCGCTTTACCACGAACGTGAAGCGACGTTTGCTGCCATTCGTGAAGGGATCATAGCTGTAGATTCAAGCGGAGTGATCACTTCGCTCAATTCATCTGCACGAAAAATTTTAAACGTTTCAGGTGATATCGTCGGTAAACCCGTTCAAGAGGTTATAGTAGAGACGAAAATCCCACGGGTACTACGTACAAAAAAAGCAGAGTACAACGATGAATTGTTTATTAATGGTCAGACGATGATCGTAAATCGCCAACCGATTCTGCATGGTGCTGACATTCAAGGTGTTGTGAGTAGCTTTCGAGATAAAACTGAGATGATTGAGATGGCGAACACTTTGTCTGACATTAAAAGCTATTCAGAAGACCTAAGAGCACAAAATCATGAGTTTACGAATAAATTGTACACACTTTCTGGTATATGCATCTTGGGCTTTTTCAAGAAGCGAAATCGTTTATCGCACATGAAACATCCGTGAAAGATAAGCAAAACCATCTCGTCACTAATTATATTAAGGATACGACGGTTCAGGCCATTCTTGTTGGTAAGTATGGTCGTGCATCGGAATTGAAAGTCGACTTTTCAATGGACCCAGAGAGTCGTTTAGAAAAGTTGCCTGCTCACATCGGTGATTCACAATTGATCTCTATTATAGGTAATGTCATCAACAATGCGTTAGAAGCGTCGCTCACGCATCATCGACCGGCTGTAACGGTTTCGATTTCAGATTACGGTAAAGATATCATTGTTGAGGTTACGGACAATGGACAAGGACTTTCAGATGAATTAGATCATGTCATTGAAAAAGGCTACTCCACAAAAGGTAGCAAAAGAGGGTATGGTCTTGCTATAGTACAAGCGTTAGTTGAAGGTTATGAAGGTTTTCTGGAATATCATCGTTTCCAAGGGGAAACGACGGTATTTACAGTTTATTTACCTAAACAATTAAGAGGGGGGCAAAGCAATGATTCGAGTGCTCATCTGTGAAGATGATTTTCGTGTCGCAAATGTTCATGAATCTCTCGTCGGTCAATTCTCATCATTTAAGTGTGTTGGCAAAGCGACGAATGTGCAAACGATGATGGACCAAATAAATGAGCAAGACATCGATTTAATCTTACTAGACTTGTACTTGCCAGATGGACTTGGCGTTGAACAAATCATGAACGTAAAAGCTGCAGCGCCCAATGTAGATATCATTGTTATTACAGCTTCGGATGAACGAGATCATGTACAGCAGGCCATTCGATACGGGGTGTACGATTACATTATTAAAAGTCATTCATTCGAACGGTTGGAACAGTCATTGGCAAATTACGTTTCGTACTTTAATTTGATGAATCGCTCTGCTCCTTTTGACCAAGAACATATCGATCAGTTACTTGAAAGGTCATTAAAGCCAGAGAGTAGCGATTTTAGCGATTTACCTAAAGGGATTGATGGGATGACCTTACAGCACGTCCAGCAGTTATTAAAAGCAATGGCTGAAGGAGTCACCGCTGAAGAGATGGGTGAGAACCTCGGGGCTTCGCGCACAACAGCAAGGAGGTACTTAGAATACTTAATTCAACTTGAGCGTGCTGTGGCCATGCCAGTGTATGGTGTTGTAGGCAGACCGGAGCGTAAATATTTCTTGAAATAACCGTTGTCGTTGCTACAACGGTTATTGTTATATTTGTAAAACGAAATCCTGTGAACATAATGAACAAAAGTCTACTTAAATCTACATAATTACAATCAATGGTTTAAACAATCATTTTATTCAGATTATATTGACGCTTAAATTCTATTCCCTTATAGTGACTAATATTGAAAGCGGTTTACTAGAATGTCGGAATGTAACCAATGTAGGGGGATTTCAAATGCAACCAGATGTCTCGATTTGGCTAACCGTTGTCGGTTTAGCGATTATCTTTCTAATTGTAGGTCTATTAATTTGGGGAAAAATCAGTCCGATTGTAGGGATGACATTAATTCCAATTCTCGGTGCTTTAATTGCTGGCTTTAACTTCGCAGAGATTACAGAGTTTTTAGAAGCGGGTACAAGTCAAGTGATGGGCGTAGTTGTTATGTTCATCTTTGCGATTATTTTCTTTGGTATTATGCAAGATAGTGGATTATTTAATCCGTTTGTTCGATCAATGATTTTAATAACAAAAGGAAATGTCGTTGTTGTTGCAATTGCAACCGCTATCATTGGGATGGTTGCACAAATTGATGGAGCAGGCGCGTCAACATTTTTGATTTCCATTCCAGCGTTGTTACCATTGTATAAAGAGTTACATATGAGTCGTTACTTGTTGCTTCTATTAATTGCACTCAGTGCTGGGCTCGTAAACATGATTCCTTGGGGTGGCCCTGCAGCGAGAGCGGCTTCTGTTATTGGAACCGATCCAGTTTCTTTCTATTTGCCACTGATCCCGTTACAAGTTGCTGGTCTTGTGTTAATACTAGGACTTGCAACGTTGTTAGGAATTAGAGAAAAAAAGAAGAATTGAAAAGCGCGTTCAAGCTGGAGAAATTACCTTGAATGAGAATGTTAATGTAAGGGGAATTGCTGACGAGTTTGTAAAACGTCAAAATGATGAAATGGCTGCCGCAAGTGAACAGCCACGTAAACATCCAGCCATTATTTGGATTAACTTATTGCTAACGATCGCAGTGTTAGCTACGATGATTTCGTCGCTTTTACCGCCTCAATATGCGTTCATGTTAGGTGTAGCCATTGCTCTCCCGATTAACTATGCGACGGTTAACGATCAAATGGGAAGAGTGAAAGCGCATGCGCCAAGTGCATTAATGATGGCTGCAGTTATTTTAGCAGCTGGCGTGTTCTTAGGAATCTTAGACAATTCAGGTATGCTAGAGCACATTGCACTCGCAACAATCAGTGTGATGCCTGAGTTTGTTGTCCCTTATATTCATATTATAGTTGGTTTGTTTGGGGTACCAATGGATCTTTTAACAAGTACAGATGCGTATTATTTCGCTTTGCTTCCGATTGTAGATTCGATCGCAAGTACACAAGGGATCGAGTCAGCGTCAACAGCTTACGCAATGCTCACAGGAAATATCATCGGTACATTTGTTAGCCCGTTCTCTCCAGCACTTTGGTTAGGTGTCGGTTTAGCTGGGGCCAATATGGGACAACACATTCGCTACTCATTCTTCTGGATGTGGGGATTCAGCATTATTATGATTATTCTTGGGATTCTTATGGGAATCATTTAAACATAATAAAGGTTTATTTTGGGGTAGATTCACACAATCAAACGTGTGGATCTATTTTTTTATTTGTCGAAAAACCGCTACATTATGTTTGGGAATTTGTACGCTGGTTTTGAATCAAGAGAGGGATAAAATGACAGTGTTTAATGGGGTTGCAATGGCTATAGTGATTGGCTCGCTACTTTTTATCGTCTAGTATAACGATTGGCGAGATGAACGTTCAAGAGCTGTCGTAGGTAAAGCGAGTAGCATTTCTTTGTTTGTCGGTCTTGTTGCTTCAGCATTGTTTTTAGTGATGTATGAAACAGGACAGATCGCTAACTTTACAGAAATGTGGCGTTTTTTTTAATTTCAAGAGTAGAATAGATTTAGAATAGTAGTGGATAAATTTTACTTTGATCGAGAAAATAAAGGGAATGGTAGGTAGCGGGTTAAATGCAAAAGGAAGTGACAGCATGATGGAGGATGAAGCTGCAATTCAGTTTCATGAAGTGAGCTTTGCAACAAAGGAATTGACGATTCTTGAGTCAATTACAGGTTCATTTGTACGGGGTGAGATTACTACGTTAGTTGGCCCTTCTGGTGCTGGAAAATCGACGTTGTTTCGTTTATGTAATGGTCTCTTATCAGCGAGCTCAGGTGATATCTGGATTGATGGGGTTATGATTGGTGACTATGAACCGGTGCAGTTACGACGAGAGGTTGGTATTGTGTTGCAAAGCGCAACGATGATGACAGGCACGGTAAGGGATAATTTGGAACTAGCAAGAGTGCTACAAGGAGAATCACTGACTGACGACGAAGCCGAGGAGTATATTGAAGTTGTTGGTTTAGGAAAAGAGTTTCTAACACGGAACAGTCATGATTTGTCTGGTGGACAAAAGCAAAGGGTATCAATTGCACGGACACTCGTAAACTGCCCTAAAATCTTGTTATTAGATGAGATTACATCCTCATTGGATCGTGTGTCGACACAAGAGATTGAAGAACTCATTGTACATATTAATCAACGCTACAAAACGACTGTTATTTGGATTACGCATCACCTTGATCAAGCATTACAAATCGGTGCTTACACGTGGGTGATGATTGATGGCAAGTTGGTAGAGTCAGGACCGAGTAATCTCCTTCGAAACCCCGAAAATGAAGACGTTCGACGTTTTGTAAAGGGGGAAGTAGAATGAGTTTCATAACCCTAGTGATTGCCCTCGTTTTTGTTGCGATTCCACTCGTTCTTTCAAAGACATTAAATCTTGGTCTTGAGAGAGATACGATTGTTGCAACCATTCGTTCGATTGTTCAATTACTTGCAGTCGGGTATTTGTTGCAGTTCGTTTTTGATTCAGAAAGCATTTTGTATATTGTCTTAATGATTGGTTTAATGATTGGTGCTGCTACGGAGAACGCAAGGAAGAAAGGTTCTAGCATTCCGGGAATCACCTGGAAGTTAATCGTCACATTTCTATTCGTGCAAGTGTTAACTCAAGCCATCCTCTTAAGCCTCAATATTATTCCAGCGACTGCTCAATACATCATTCCAATTAGTGGTATGGTGATTGGGAATTCCATGGTGCTTGGAATACTCTTTCTTAATCGTTTTACAGCTGAAGTAGGGTCAAGACATGACGAGACGGAATTGATCTTATCGCTTGGGGGAACGCCAAAGCAAGCGGTACATCGTCCTTTAGTAACGTCGATTAAAGCAAGTATTATTCCGACGATTGAAGCTCAGAAGACGATTGGCCTTGTGCAATTACCAGGCATGATGAGCGGGCAAATCATTGCTGGTGCGGATCCAGTTCAGGCAGTGATGTTTCAATTGCTCATCTTATTCTTACTGTTAACGACCGCTGTAATTACAAGTATTATGCTCGGTTACTTCTCTTATCCAACCCTCTTTAATGATCGAATGCAATTCATTAAAGAACAAAGTAACCGTGGAGCTTAGCGTTTAGTGCAAAGCAAGGTTGATGAGGACGTCAAACTTTAAGTAATGGATTTCTTCATCGACGGTAAGGATGTGAAATTGCTCCTGGGTGTTATTAATAAAATGGCAATGACCGATGATTTCGTAAAAGTGCCCGTCATGCCAAAAGATAAACGTTAATAACTGGTGATACTCCATCGCTTCTGAAAGAATATACTCGAATTCTTGCCAATGTTGTTCATCAAGAACAGGTTGTTGAACCTTTTTGTTCTCTTCTTGGTGTTTAAGCCATGCTTCGCGGTGTTCAGGCAAAATCATCCGCATCGATTCCCATCGCATGTTGCCACCGGGTGTAAGCTTATTCATCGCATGCCCTCCAGAACATTTGTTCTCATTTTAGCATGATCTTTAGAGGAGCGCTAGTTTTGTCATGGGTCGATGTTGCAATTTACGTTAGCGTCATTCCGACTAAACGGAACGATTTCAAGCGGGAGAGGCTCATTTAAGGTTGTTATTCTTAATGTAGAAGGGAGGTCATCACGATGGACGTGTTAAAAAGAATGAATGATGCCATTGATTATATTGAACAAAACTTGGACAAAAAAAGTGAATTACAAAGAGGTCGCAAGCATCGCTCAATTTTCGGATCATCATTTTAGGAGAATGTTTTCCTTTATTACAGGTGTTTCGATTGCGGAATATGTTCGCAGGAGGCGCTTGACGTCAGCGGCATTTGATTTAAAACATCATCATGTGCGAGTCATCGATGTAGCAATGAAGTACGGGTATGATTCTCCAGATGCATTTTCAAGGGCGTTTCAATCTTTACACGGTATAACCCCTAGTGAAGTTTATTATTCAGATGCATCATTAAGGGCTTTTCCGCGAATGACCTTCCAATTTATGATTAAGGGAGCGGTTGAAATGGAATATCGGATTGTTGAAAAAGAATCGTTTACAGTCGTCGGAAAAAAAGAGAACGTTGCAATGGGAGAAGGAGGAGAGTTTGAGCCAATGCTCTGGGAACAGCTTGAGACGATTGAAAAGCAGCTCAAACCGTATGATCACTCATCATTCCCTGGGATTTTGCACATCTCTAACGCGAAACAATCAAATGATGTTACGTATATGATTGCAACAGCAACAGATCAGCAAGCGACAAAAGAGTTTGAGATTTTCACAATTCCTGCTAAAACGTGGGCAGTTTTTCATGCCCAAGGACCAATGCCTGAAGCGATGTTAAAGACGTGGGAGCGTGTTTATTCTGAATGGATTCCAATGACTGAGTATGAATTGGACGAAGCTCCTGAAATGATTCGAAGTGTTGAAGAAGAAGTTGAAATTTGGGTTGCCATTAAACCGAATGCAACGGATCGTTTTTGAATGAATGATGCATGTTGATTATAATTGGAGTAACGAAAAAGCGGGGAGACACCCCCGCTTTTTTTCATATCAATGGAATGTTAACTAGACGAGGTGAAACGATGAGTCAGTTGTTAAGAGATCAATATCCGTTAAAAGGTCGTGTGATTTTGATTACCGGGGTTAGTCGCCGTCAAGGAATAGGACATGCTGTGGCAAAGCAATGCGCGGCATTCGGGGCATCAATTATTGCCCATCACTATCAACCTCACGATGAAGAACAAGAGTGGGGAAGTGACCAGCTGAGTGAGGTTTTTAAAGGGATTCAATCAGAACTTATCGGTGATGCGCGTTTTCTTGATATTTCTGGTGACTTTCAAAAGGCAGAAACCCCAGACCAAGTGATGAACGTAGCTGTTGATGCATTTGGCCAAGTGGATGGTTTGGTGTGTAATCATGCCATGAGCGGTTCTGACGGCGCCATTGGGGAGCTAACTGCAGAAATGCTCGATAACCATTGGGCAGTCAATACGCGCTCTTCTATTCTTCTTGCTCAAGCATTTGCGAATCAAATGACCAAAGATCGTGAAGGATCAATTTTGTTTATGACGTCTGGTCAACGTTTAGGACCGATGCCAGGTGAAATTGCATATGCATCGGCGAAAGGGGCGTTAGCTGATATTACGTTAACGATTGCTGACCAGCTCGCTGACCAACAAATTCGAGTGAATACGGTTAACCCAGGACCTGTTGACACAGGCTATATGGATGAAACAACGTGGAAGCAGTTGAAGCCGATGTTTCCATTTGGTCGTTACGGGCAACCTGAAGACCCAGCAAGGTTGATCGCTTGGTTACTTACAACAGAAGCCCGCTGGATTACCCGGCAAATCATTAACACAGAAGGTGGGTTTGGCAGGTGGAGACCTAAAGGTTAGAAACTGCCTACTAGAATACATCGTTATGTGCATTATTTTCCGGGAAATAATAAGAAGTAAGAGCGTAATGCTAGATTTTTGCTCACGTGAACAAATCGTTACGAAGGCTTCTGTTCTATTGATCTTTTCGATTAGATGTGTGAAAGATAGAGTAGACATCATTGCAGTATACCGGATGGTCGATACATAAAGGTAGGAGTTAAATTAATGTTAAATAAAGTATGGTTTCAATTAGGGATTGGCTTGCTATTGCTCATTCTGATCGTGAAGAACTTTATGGAAATCAGTGGTTTATTTGAACCAGTAATTATTATTTTGACGACGATTATGATTCCAGTTCTTTTAGCTGGTTTGTTATTTTACATTACGGAGCCATTGCAACGTCGTCTCGTTCGATATATGCCGAAATGGGCAAGTGCCCTAGCGATTTTGGGAATCGTTGCGGTATTTATCGCTATTATGGCAAGTTTAATTCTCGATCCGCTCATCGAAGAAGCCAATAAGTTTATTCAAAATGTACCGATGATTTTCCAACAGTTTGAGGCAATTGTTATACAATTTCTTAACGATGATGGAACGTTTCCTATTGATTTAGAACAAACATTTGGATCGGTGTTGGATTCGATTGAGGATATCATTATCGTTGGTTCTAGTTATCTCGTATCTTTTCTTAGTGGGGCCGTTTCAGCGGCATTAACCTTGATTCTCGTACCATTTTTCTTTTTCTTTATGTTAAAAGATCACGAGAAATTTGCTCCTGCTCTTTATAATCTATTTCATGGAGAACGAAGAGAATGGGTTAAGAAGCTTTTAAGTGAGATTGACTTTGCACTGAAAAGCTATGTTCAAGGCCAAGTCTTAGCAGCTTTTATACTCGCTGTTTTGTTGTTTACCGGTTATTCTCTAATTGGACTTGAATATGCATTATTACTCGCATTGCTCGCGTTTTTACTAAATATGATTCCATTTCTCGGTCCTTGGCTCGCGTTTTTCCCTGCGTTTGTCATTGCGCTCATTCAAGATCCGGTGTTAACCATTTGGGTATCGCTGATCACACTTGCGGTACAGCAAGCTGAGAGCAACCTCATTACGCCGAACATTATGGGTAAGAAGCTAAGTGTTCATCCATTAACCGTGATCACACTCGTACTAGCCGCAGGAAATATCGCTGGGTTTATCGGAATGATTGTAGCAATCCCCACGTATGCCGTTCTTAAAGTGATCGTCATTAACATTTACGAGAAGCGTCAAAACATCCAAAAGCAAATCTTTAAAGACGTAAAATAAAAAGGAGAATGTGTATGGCAAGCTCCCCGCAAGAACGTAGGAAGTGGAACGAACTTGAAGCCTACATTCAGTCGCAAATGCAAGCCTACGCAATTCCAGGTGCTTCAATTGCTGTAAGTAAAAACAATCAGCTAGTCTATTCAAAAGGGTTCGGCTATCGTGATATTGATCAGAAACTACCCGTTACGAAAGATACAATTTTTGGTGTAGCTTCGATAACTAAATCGTTTACAGCTCTAGCGATTATGCACATGCACGATCAAAAGCAGTTATCCATTGAGGACCCAGTTGTTCAGCACTTGCACCAGTTTTCATTACGTGGAGGAAATACCGATAAAGTTACAATTTCCCATTTGCTATCGCATACGACGGGTGTCCCGCCATTGCGACGTTGTGTTCAACTAGATGGCTTCGATGAACACCTTGATTATTTGCGAAATGGAGATTATGAACCATTTGCTGAGCCGGGAGACTATTTCAGTTATTGTAACGACACGTTTTTGCTCCTCGGAGCGATTATTGAGCAGGTCAGTGGTCAGTCATATCGCTCATACATGACAGAAAAGCTACTAAAACCATTGGGTCTCACGCGCTCAACTTATGATGTAGATCGTCTTAAACGGTTAGAAAATGTGTCGATTCCGTACGTATACAACAAAGAGAAAAAAACGTCAAGAAGCTGTTGCTTGGCCAAAGCTTGGAAACTATGAAGTTGGTGGGGGCATTCGTTCGACAGCCATTGATTTAATAACCTATGGTCGTCTTTATACAGATTCGTTATTCCGAAAGGCTCGGTTTCCGGTTCGTGAACATGTGCTTAAGAGCATGTGGCGTCCGTTGATTGAGGTGAATGATGTCTCTTCCTATGGTTATGCCTTACAACTTGTCTCAAATTATGAAGGGAAAACACTCGTTGGTCATGGTGGAAGTCAACCAGGCGTCTCTTCGTACTTCGGATTTATTCCTGAAGAAGATACGGTCATTGTCGTACTGCTCAATTGTTCAGATGCACCGGCAGACGACCTTTGGCGAGCGGTAGCGAATGTGGCGTTAGATTTGCCGCTTGAACAGTCAATGATTGAAGAAACTGAGTATACGATGGCAGATGAAGAAAAGAAGCGGTTATTAGGTGCTTATTTTGTTAGAGAAGGAAACGCTGAGGCGCACATCATGGAAGAGAGTGATCGGCTCACTATAACAATGGACGGTCGTAAGCATAATTTACGAGCGGAGAACGCAACCACATTACTAATTGAAGAAACGGGGAAGCGTTAACGTTTTATTTATCAGAAGACGGCGTCGCTTGGGGCGTAAGAGTTGGGCTTAGAATGTTTTTGAGAAAGTGACTGCAATTGCAGTCACTTTTTTTTATGCGCGCAGTCAATTAATCCGGCTAAAGAGCACATTTTTATAAGAAGTAGACATGCACACAATAGCGATCTTCTATAAGGACATAGTTTAATTATAAGGCAAACATTCAAGAAAAAGGGGGGGCATTTGGGATGAATGTTTCAAGTTATCAAGAGCTGTTAACCGCTTTAGCGATGAATGCACCTGTAATCATTGTTACGAACGATATTGTTATAGAGGGACAAATTACAATAAATTATGCTGTGGCTATTCAAGGGATTGAAAGAACGACGCTACTTCAACGTTCAACAGCTCATTCAGGATACGTCTTTAATATCACGGCAAACGGTCAGTTATTGTTGCAAGATTTAATTGTTGATGGTGGCAGTACGATTGGTTTAGAAGATGGATCTTCTTTAATTAATTCGACAGGAACATTGAATACTAACAATGTGACATTGCAAAATTCATCTTCAACTTTTCGTGGCGGTGCTTTAATGGTCGGAGGAGCTAGCGCTGTCAATGTTATTAATAACTCTATCATATCAAATTGTAGCGCTGTAGGAATTGGCGGAGCGATTTATGTTGGGGGGACAAATAAACGAGTAGTATTACAAACTCCACGATTAGTGGTAGCTTTTCTGGTAGTAATGGGGGAGCGATCTATACAAATCAAACCGCAACGTTAAGTTGTACAGCGGTTACGTTTATAGAAAATGAAGCAACTACAAATGGAGGAGTGCTTTTTGCCAATATCAATACAACTACGACCATCACAAACTGTCAATGTATGATGAATGTAGCGAGTAACGGGGGAGCGATCTTTGCTAATGCGAGTACAACACCAGAAATCGTTGATACCGTATTCACGGAGAACATTGCCAGAGCTAATGGTGGAGCTGTTTATTTGAACAACGATAGCAACTCTTTACTATCAAGAAACACGTTTGAGCGAAACGAAGCAATAAATGGGGCTGGAGTGTTTGTTAATAATGCTGCAACGATGAATCTCGATAACACGTCATTTACGAATAACGTTGCATCAAATAATGCAGGAGCCTTGTTTATGAATACAAATACGCAGTCGACGATTACAGCGTGTACATCTCGTGCAAATGTAGCAACCGTTAATGGAGGGGCAATGTATGCGAACATTGGGGCGACCTTGCAGTTGGAAAACAGTCTTATTGATTCAAATATAGCGGGAAATGAAGCTGGAGGAATCTATGTTAATTCTACTGCGAATGCGACTGTTTCAAATGCAGAAATGAATGGTAATGAAGCGGCAATCGGTGGAGCAGTGTCAATTAACACAAATGGAAGCATGATGATTACAAACAGTAGAATTATTGATAATAACGCTAGTGTACGTGCAGGTGCCATTAATAATTTTGGAGCATTAACGTTAATTAATCGCGTTGATTTTGGACCAATTGGCTCTAATGAAGCGCCTATTGCACCTGGAATTTTTAATGCTGGAGAGATGAATGTTGAAGATTTAACGACGGATATCAACGGTGTTTATATTGTAGATGCCGAGAACGTGATTCGAATCATTAACCCTTTGTTTGCAGGTTCAGTGTTTCAACTAGATACTTCTGAATACGTTTTTCCAGATCCAGAACGAAGCCCTATTGTTATTGCGATTCCTACACCAGAGTATCCTGTATTATCTCAATCCGATGCGGATGCATTCTTGAAACCTGTCACTGGTTTTGAAGATTGGGAGATTCAACTTCTCAACAATCAAGTTGTCCTCGTTTTTAACCCTTCACCACTTCAATATACGATCACGTATGTTGGCGTATTAAGTACAATCAACCCGAATCCAACGAGTTATCGACCTGAGGACCTCCCGATTGTGTTGCAGGATCCTAATCCAGTCGAAGGATATGAATTTATCGGTTGGTTCGATGAGCTTGGCAATCAAGTGACCATCATCCCACAAGGAACAGTTGGAGACATCGTTCTCTATGCACGCTACAGGGAAACAGGTGGTGCATCTGGCGATGGACAAATGATTACGAACCACGTTAGGGTGCGTTGTTGTCCATGTGATGCCCCGGCGAAAGAGTAATAAATGCTCGATTAAAGCGACTGCGTCTATGGGCAGTTGCTTTACTTTATTTAGGAAGAGAAAGGTGCAAAGACTTGTTAAGCTCTTCTATAAACTGAATAATTTCTTCTGGGAAGACGGTGTCATCTCGCTTAATATAGCCAATGCGTATCGTAGATCCGTCCATCAAAGGTCGAGATGTAATATTAGCATTCATATACCCTTTTACAATACATCCCGTGCCAAGGTTAAAGCTATCTGTATGAGAGAGCATGTTGTTCATCGTACCACGATCGTTTACATAGATGAGTTGTTTCTGATTATGTAAGTTTAAGGTTTCTTCAGCAAAATGCAGCATCATATCGTTTTGTTGATACGTAAGGTACGGATAAGGTTCCAAGTCTTCTAATTGAATGACCGATTGGGTTGCTAAAGGATGTTCTTCACGCAAGAAAACCTGTTGTTTTACGGTCCCCAGTTGCTGAAATGTCAATGATTTGGACGTAAAGTAACGTGCGAAAAAGTGTTCATTTAAGTCTGTAATGGAAATTACACCAAGAATACTGCGACTCGCGTAAACGTCGTCAATGACGTCTGTCGTTTTTCCCTCGTGAAGCGAAAGTTCATAGTCTTGATGAAACAGGTTCATAAAATGAGTGAATGCTTCAATTGCAAAGCTATAGTGTTGCGAAGAGATCGTATATTTTAATTTAGTCTCTGGTTTTTGGGTGAATTGGTAGATGATTGATTCTGCTTGTGCAACTAACTTTTGTGCGTAAAAGAGAAGTTCCCGTCCTTCTTCTGTGAATAAGACGCCTCTATTCGTTCGCTCAAAAATTGTGATGGATAGTTCTTCTTCGAGGTTACGGATTGCTTTACTAAGGCTAGGTTGAGTGACATAAAGCGCAGTGGCGGCTTTGTTAAATGATTGATATTTTGCGATTGAAATAAGATAACGGCATTGTTGTAACGTCAAAGTGATCACCTATAGCTATTTGATATAACTTTATACTATAACAGGCGATGATTTTTTTTCAATTTTACGATGATAAATGCAGGCGATACACTTGGAATAGAAAATGATGGAAAGCGTAAAGGAGTGTTATAGGTGATTAGAAAAGCTTGTAAAGATGATTTACAGAAGATTTTAGCGATATATAACGATGCGATTCTGCATACAACAGCGGTTTATAGCTATCAACCGGAGACAATCATAGAGAGAGAACAGTGTATAACCAAAAGCTTGAGTCCGGTTATCCAGTTTTTGTTTGTGAAAGAGGTGGAGAAATTGCTGGCTTTGCAACGTATGGAGCATTTCGCGATTGGCCTGCGTATCAATACACCATTGAACATTCAATTTACACAGATATAAATCATCGTCAAAAGGGTGTCGCAACAGATTTACTACAAGCAATTATTAAGGATGCAACAAGCGAGAACTATAAAACAATCATTGCAGGGATTGATGCTACAAATGAAGGAAGTATTCGATTGCATCAAAAGTTCAATTTTACACATACAGGAACAATGAAAAACGTTGGTTATAAGTTTGAGCGCTGGCTTGATTTGGCATTTTATCAATTCATGATAGATCAACCACAGGTAGAAAAGGCGTGTGAATGAATCACAATTGAGACGTTCGTGTGTAAATCCTGATCGATCCATTGTGTCAGGTTACGTATACGTTCTAGCTGCTTACGTATTGTGGGGAATGCTCGGAATTTATTGGAATCTGTTGCATCCTGTCAATGAATTTGAAGTGATGGCACATCGTATTGTTTGGGGTTTTGTTGTCATCATAGCCATTGCATGTGTGATTCCGAGTAAGCGGGTGAAACTGATTCATTTCATTAAAGGAATTCATGCAAACAGAGGGGAGCTTGTTCGATTATGTGTCGCTTCAATAGCGATTAGTATGAACTGGTTTGTCTTTATCTACGCAATGATGAATGGTGCGGCAATCGAAGCGAGCCTTGGTCTTTATATCACACCACTTGTCAGTATTTTGATCGGAGTGATCGTCTTTCATGACCGAGTGAATCGACGTTTAGTTACGGCGATCGCTTTGGCATTCACAGGGGTGATCTTAGTCACATATGGTCTCGGGACTTTTCCCGTTATCGCATTGCTGCTGGCATTAACATCAGGAGTATATGGCTTGCCAAGAAAAAGGTCAAACTCGATGCGGTCGTAGGGATGGCGGTGGAGACGATGATCGCTACTCCTGTGGCAATAGGCATTCTTTTGTTTTTTTATACACAACATTCATTGGTGTTCGGATCATCGATTCAAGTGTCTACGAAGCTTGTATTAGCGGGTTTACTTACAGTTTTGCCGTTGTTATGGTTTTCAAAAGGTGTACAAACAGTCTCGCTAACAACGGTCGGTTTTTTCCAATACATTACACCGACCATTGTATTTTTAATGGGTGTTTTTGTTTTTCAGAGCACTGTTGCCGTTGTGGAGTGGATTGCGTTCGGTTTGATTTGGAGTTCGTTACTTCTTTATTCGTTGACGTTAAAGAAACGTAAATTGTCGAATTGAACCTTTAAAGTGCTGTACCCTTGGTTGGTTCGTGTAAATGAGTGAGGTCGATGTCTTCAAGTTGTAACAGCTTCTTTTTGACGCCAATTCCACCAGCGTAACCTGTGAGACTACCATTTGAACCTACAACACGATGACAAGGGATAATAATAGAAATGGGGTTGTGTCCAACAGCACCGCCGACTGCTTGGGCGGACATGTTTTTGCCTTGAGTCTCATAAAAACGTTGAGCGATTTCGCCGTATGTTATGAGATTTCCGTAAGGAATGGAAAGAAGTTCGTTCCAAACCGTTTTACGAAATTCAGTACCTGCAGGTTTAACTTCGAAATCCAGTGTCGGTTGTTTACCTGAGAAGTAGTCGTTTAACCAAGCTTCAACTTGAGTAAACAGTGCTAAGTCTTGGTTTTCAATCGTGTGATCTCCTAATGTCTTGCCGTAATACTTTTGGCCGTCAAACCACAATCCTGTCAGTGCGTGACCGTCACTCGATACAGTGACTCGTCCAAAGGGTGTGTGGATTTGATGTGTATAAGTGTCCAACATGGATCGCTCCTTTACCTTTGCTTTTCTCGGTATTGTTTCGGGGTAAGTCCGTAATAGTCACGAAAACGAGTAATAAAATGTGCAGCGTTAGGCATCCCGACCGTCTTAGCAATGCTGTTCACTGGTCTGTCGGTACGTGTTAATAACTTGCACGCCTCGTCTAAGCGTCGTTTTGTAATGTATTCATTCGGGCTTAGGCCGACTCGTTTTTGAAAGGTTCGCTGTAAGTGATAGGGGCTTACATGAAAATGCTCTCCTAATTGTTCAAGCGTAATTGAATTCATATAATGAAAATCTAAGTGTTGCGTTACCTTATTGATCAAGGCCGATTCTGGTCGTTCGGATAAGTCGGGTTTACAACGTTTGCAAGGTCTAAAACCAACTTTTTCTGCAGTTGTTGTGCATGTGAATATGCGAATGTTTTCCCGTTTTGGCGTTCTAGAATGACAAGAGTCGACAAAAAAATCTTCGTAGAAGTTACCCCGTAGTAAAAGATCGTATCATATGTCTGATCACTCTCATTAATCGCCTGCCATTGCTCATCGCTTACCCTTTGTTCCAAAACCATACCCCCACTCTTTCAGTTCACTATTATCATAGTACATGTGTTTTGTACGGTCTACTTTCTCGGCTATAAACGCAAGAATGCAAAACGGGATTTGTCTTATACTATGCTAAAAGTGAACTAGCCTTCCATATCAGAATAGAAGATAATAATGATAAGTAGAAAAAAAGGAGGAATGATTGTGTCAAAGAAGCAATTAACTGAAGAACAACAAGTGCAGCTTTTAGAACGTTTGAAAAGTCGATTTGAACAAAACATGCATCGTCATCCTGGACGGCAATGGTCAGAAGTTGTCACGAAGTTAGAAGCACAACCTGAAAAACTCCACGTCTTACATGAGATGGAACGCACCGAAGGCGAGCCTGATTTGGTGACTTTTGAAGAGGAACCAGAAGCACTTCACTTTATCGATTGTTCACAAGAAAGCCCAAAAGGTCGCAGAAGTGTATGTTTTGATCGCGCTGGTCTTGAAGCGCGTAAGAAGCATCAACCAGAGAATACTGCACAAGATTTAGCAGCGGAGTTGGGCGTTACATTGCTAACTGAATCAGAGTACCGAAACCTCCAGAAATATGGACCGTTTGATCAGAAGACGTCGAGTTGGATTGAAACGCCGTCTTCGGTACGTGAACTTGGTGGCGCATTGTTCTGCGATTATCGCTACGGTCAGGTGTTTGTCTATCATAACGGCGCTTCTTCTTATTATGGTTCGAGAGGGTTCAGAGGAATTGTCACATTGTAATAGCTGTTATTCGTCAAGTGATTGACGAATAACGAATAAAGTAATATATTACATATTAATAAGGGAGGGGACCGATGGGTATTCACTATGAACGAAATCATAAAAAAAGAGAGATACAATCTTCATTTAGCAGATATTTCGAGAAAGAGGCTATTGAAGAAGTGACTCAATTTCTTGCTAGTTTTCCTGATTATAAGCCGACACCGCTATGTTCATTGCAACGACTCGCAACAGAACTAGGTGTGGAGTCAATACTCGTAAAAGATGAGTCGAAACGCTTTCGTTTAAATGCGTTTAAGGCGACTGGTGGGTTGTATGCAGTCAGTGCAGAATTAGCTAATGCGCTTGGTGTAAGCTTGAGTGAGCTCACATTTAGCGACCTACGTGTACTCGCAAACGAGCACCATCCACTGACGTTTATTACAGCTACAGATGGAAATCACGGGCGTGGTGTTGCCTTTGCAGCAAGTCAACTCGGTCAAAACTCAATCGTCTATATGCCTAAAGGCTCCTCGCAAGAGCGTCTAAAAGCGATCCAAACCGAAGGTGCGAATGCAGAGATTACTGACGTTAATTATGATGAGGCAGTAAGAGTCGCATCCCATACTGCTGAGAAGTTCAACTATGCTCTCGTGCAGGATACCGCATGGCAAGGGTATGAAGACATTCCATTAAGGGTTATGCAAGGTTATGCAACGATTGCACATGAAATTGTTGAAGAGTTGGCAAGAAGTGCTCAGAACCCCCCAACTCACGTGTTTTTACAAGCAGGTGTTGGATCATTCGCTGCTGCGATTGCAACATTTTTGCATCATGCATATGGTGATCAGTCACCGAAAGTTATACTCGTCGAACCGGAACAAGCACATTGCTATTATGTATCGTTCAAGAATCAAAGCGAACGTACCATTGTGAATGGAGATATGGAAACGATTATGGCAGGGCTTGCGTGTGGTGAGCCGAGTACGATTGCGTTTGAGTTGCTTCAAGAGCTTGCCGAAGGTGCCTTTTCGTGTACGGACGATGTGGCGGCGCTCGGGATGAGAATGTACGCTAACCCGCTTAAAGAGGATGAACGAATTACATCAGGAGAATCAGGCGCAGTGACGTTAGGGCTACTTTATCGACTTCTGCACAACAAGGAGTTGGAATCGTTCAAAGACCAAATGGGTCTTAATGAAACTTCGCGGGTGTTGCTCATTAATACGGAAGGTGACACTGATGTTCAAACGTATCGTGAAGTCGTTTGGGAAGGGAAACATTCATAACAAATGAACGTAAGCGTCGTAATTGTAAGATCGACGCTTACGATTGATGAACGAAAGGGGAGAGCATTACATGGAGAACTTGTATGAAGCGCTATGTGAATATGAACAAGAGATGGTTGGATTTGTACAACAGCTCGTTCGGATTAAGAGCTTTTCAGGCGATGAGAAAGAAATCGCACATACGATCAAAGCTAAGATGGAATCGCTAGATTTTGATGAAGTATGGATCGATTCACTTGGAAACGTCGTGGGTCGAGTTGGAAATGGTGAAAACGTTGTGATGTTTGATTCACACATGGATACAGTAGAAGTGCATGAGGAAGACGAATGGGAGTTGCCACCTTTTGCAGGCGAGCTTAGAGAAGGTAGAATTTACGGACGAGGGTCTGTTGACATGAAATCATCAATTGCGGCTTCAATGTATGCTGCAAAATTGGCGAAAGATTTACAGCTTCTGAATGGAAAGACCGTCTATATCACATGCACCGTTGATGAAGAGTTCTGTGATGGTGAGAACTTAAAACAATTGTTTAAAGAATTTCCTCAAACGAAACCAAACTATATGATTATTTGCGAACCTTCAGACAACAAAATTGTCCTAGGTCATCGGGGAAAAGCACAATTACGAGTAAAAACGTTCGGCACGTCTGCCCATGGTTCTGCTCCTGAAAAAGGAGATAATGCCGTTTATAAAATGGCAGAAGTCATTCGCAGAGTAGAAGGGCAAAATCATCAATTGATGCATCGTGAAATTGCGTCAGGGACGCTCGTCTTATCAAACATATCAAGCACGAGTGCATCGTTAAATGCCGTTCCTTCTGAATGTGAAATTTATCTCGATCGCCGACTAGTACTCGGAGAAAATGAAGAGACAGTCAAAAAAAGAGATGGATCACATCGTGAACGGGTTGGATGCAACGTGGGAAATCGGTTCTTTGCATCGCACAAGTTGGACAGGCGAGAATATTCACTATGAACCTTTACATGAACCGTGGAAGATTGCCGATGACCATCCGCTCACAAAGTACTTAGTAAACGCCTATGAAAAAGTATTCTCCAAACCGCCAGCATTTGATTTTTGGGATTTTGGGACAAACGCGGTGACTCCAGTTTCAGAGGGGATTCCGACAATCGGTTTTGGCCCTGGCGAATACAAACTTGCGCATATGAACAATGAAAGTTGTGAAGTGAAAAAAATTCATGAAGCTTGTGCCTTCTACGTGGCAACAATTGCAGAAATATAAAACAGGAAAACGCCTAGCTTTAGGCGTTTTCCTGTTTGTTTAACTCAATGATTTTTTTTCGCGAATTTGTTGGTACTGTTCTTTAAAGCGGTCAAAATCAGGGAATGCATCGTGTGCGCGATTTTCATAAATCTGCATGCGCTCTTCTCGGATTTTTAGCAATTTCGCAAGTTCAGTTGCATGGTCGTACAGAAGGTTTGTCGAAAAGGCATCCGCATCTTTTTCAGTCCAATGATCATTGGCTCGATCGTGTTCGTGATAAAGCTGATAATCTTGTTGCAATTCCCATCCGTAATCGCGTAGTTCCGTACGTTGGACGTGGTGGCGCATTTCATGGAGCAATAATTGAACGGTTACAGCGGTCCCAACGTTAGAATTGTGGCCGTGAGCTTTTACATTTTCAGCCACTTGTTGGGGATATAAGTAGATCGTGCTAATTAAGCTTCGAGGATCGATGGTGCTTACACCACCTACCCTTTGAAGGTCTTCTTGAATATGGTCTGGATGGTTCTTAATTTCATTCTTTGAGCGCACGACTTCAAGTTGTAACGTCTCTTTATGGGTAACGTACCCTTGTTCTTCGCAAAAGTCGATGACTTTCCACGCATCTTTGTATGTAAGCATTTGTTCACTCCGTATGGATCGTGTAGTAGGTGGGACAAGTTTCCATTTTAGTGTTGCACAAAATGAAACGCACTATACAGCCTATAGTAACAAGAGCAGAAGGTCAATGTGGTGTTGAATAAATAATCGTACTTAACCTACTAAGAATCCTAAGCCACATCTTAGTAAAGATAGGTAAATGTTACATAATGGTTCTCTTACATGTTCGAAGGGGAGAACGACCACACTAGCAGAAGGAATGGAACATAAAGGAGCAGGGATTGTTATGAAAACAGCACATGGTCGAATACAACCAGTGTTTTATTGGGCTGTAGGTGCGTTACTCGTCGTCATTTTAGCCGCAGTTCTTTTACCGACCCAACTCGAACAAATTACTGCAACGGTCCAGCAGTTTATTTCAAGTACATTTGGCTGGTACTACTTGATTGCCGTAACTCTTTTCGCACTCGTCTGTTTGTTTATTATCATTAGTCCATACGGAAAAATTAAGCTCGGCAAAGATGATGACAAACCAGAGTACGGGTACTTAACATGGTTTGCGATGTTGTTTAGTGCAGGGATGGGGATTGGACTTGTGTTCTTCGGTGCAGCAGAACCGATGTCACACTTTGCGATTAATTCACCTACGGTTGAAGAAGGAACGATTGAAGCAGCACGTGAATCGATGCGGTTTGTGTTTTTTCATTACGGCATTCACGCTTGGGGAATCTATGCGATTATCGCCGTATGTTTAGCGTATTTTAACTTCCGTAAAGGAAAGCCGGGGTTAATTAGCGGTACGTTGTCTCCTTTAATGAATACGGATGGTCTAAAGGGGAAGTTCATTGACGGATTTGGGTTAGTCGCGACCGTAACGGGTATTGTGACGAGTCTTGGATTTGGTGCTGTTCAGATGAATGGTGGGATCTCATTTTTATTTGATCTACCGATTAATTTTTGGATTCAAACCATTATTATTGTTATTGTAACGGTCTTGTTCTTAACGTCTGCAATGACTGGGTTAAACAAAGGGATTCGAATCTTAGTAATTTCAACATGATTCTTGCATTAATTTTGCTTATGTTTATCGCAACGTTTGGTTCGACGATGTTTTCATTGAACTTGTTTACGAATACGCTAGGAACTTACTTGCAAACGTTGCCAGAGCTTAGTTTTAGAATTGCGCCAGGTAGCCAGATGCGAGGGAGTGGATTAATGATTGGACAATCTTCTATTGGGCGTGGTGGATTGCGTGGTCTCCTTATGTTGGGACGTTTATCGCCCGGGTTTCACGGGGGCGTACATTACGAGAGTTTACAATTGCAGTCTTAATCGTTCCGTCGATTGTAGGATTTATCTGGTTTTCATTCGTCGGGGGAACAGCAATGTCATTAGAATTGAATGAAGTCATCACTTTGAGTGCATTAACAAATGAAGAAATGATGTTCGGGATGTTAAGTACGATGCCGATTAGTACGATTACGTCGATTGTTACGATTGTGCTGATTGCCGTGTTCTTTATTACATCTGCAGACTCGGCAACGTTTGTACTCGGGATGCATTCAACGAATGGTTCGAATAATCCACCGAATGGAATTAAGTTCGTTTGGGGATGGTACTCTCAGTTACAGCAATTGCCCTTCTTTATAGCGGGGGTCTACAAGCCTTACAGAATGTGATGATCATCGCGGCTTTTCCTTTCTCAATTATCTTACTCATGATGGTCTTTTCACTAATCAAATCACTTAGGTCAGAACGAAGCCAGTTTTCTACGAACCAGCCACAACTTGTTGTTCGTAAACAATCCAGAGAGGACGACGAAGACGAACCTTCCACAACCGATAAAGACTAAACTAAAAAAGACGAAACGGCTCAATTAATGCCGTTTCGTCTTTTTGAATGATTATTCTTCGTCTTCGAGAATTAATCCATCCACATGTTTTCGTGACAAGTCATTTTTGATTTTCCGATACGACTTGCTTTTGAAGATAATATCAAAATCGTAGTCTTCGGGATACAAATCTTCAGCTTGGATATAAAGCGTTAATCGTTTATGATTGTACGTTTTCTTTCCACCTTTAACTTGAATGACGTAATTGCCACGTTCATCCGGTCCTGTATAGACGATGCCAATCTCATCTGACGCTTGGATTTTTACATTGTCACCTTGATCGAATTGTTTCACGTCGCCAACGGATTTCTTTTTCTTATAATCGGCGTAGCGGTTAATCGTAATTTGCCGTTTTAATGCGTCTTTATTTAATGACTCAGACGTAAAGCGTTCTTTATAATTGCCACTTTCCTTGTATGCTCGTTCGTGTGCTTGTTCGACGATTTGTGGGTGCAAACCGAGTTTTAAGGCGATTTCAAATGCTTGGCTTTTGCCGCTTTCTCCAAGTAGTAAGCGATACGTCGGTTTTAAGGTTTCTAAATCGAACTCCATTGAGCCGTTTAGAAAGCCCTCGGACTCCTCTGCAAAGGATTTCATTTCATTATAATGAGTCGTTGCGAATAGCGTCGCACCTTTTTTATATAGTTGCTCTAAAATCGCAATCGCAAGGCCCATTCCTTCAGCTGGATCTGTCCCTGAACCAAGCTCATCGAGGAAGACGAGAGAGTGGTCGTTTGCCTGCTCGAGAATTTGAATAATCGAGACGAGTCTCGAGCTGAACGTACTCAAATTGTCTTCGATGCTCTGTCCATCACCAATGTCGATGAAGACTTGCTGGAAAATTCCCGTTTTGCTACCGCTCTTTGCTGGGATTAATAATCCTGCTTGAGCCATTAACGTGAGCAGACCTACGGTCTTAAGAGTCACGGTTTTACCGCCCGTGTTCGGTCCTGTGATAACGAGTGCCCGTTCTTCTTCGCCGAATTCAATCGAAAGGGGGACGGCGTTGTCTTTTAGTTCAGGATGACGAGCCTCAATGAGGTTCATCGTTTTGTCGTCAGTTAGAATTGGTCTTGTTCCTTGAATCGATTGGCAATACTTTGCTTTCGCAAAGAGAACATCATAGTTGTGCATCACGTCTAGTGCAAGCATGAGCGTATGCTCATAATCCAAGAACTCAGCAGTCAGTTCAAAAAGGATCCGTTCAACTTCAGCTTCTTCCATCATTTTGTATAGGTTGAGCTCTTCTTGAATGGAAGAAATCTCAGCAGGTTCAACGAAGACGGTAGAACCAGAAGCGGACGTGTCCATGACGCTCCCTGGAACTTTGCCTTTGTATTCCTTTTTAACTTGCAAAACAAATCGTCCTTGTCGTTCTGACACGACGGTATCTTGCAAATAGGTGGCGTATTTCTTGCCACGGGCAAGGTCTTGCACTCGTGCTTTCATGCGGTCCTCAAGTTCACTAATTTGTCTTCTTAAGTCCGTTAATGACTTCGATGCGTAATCATCAACACGTCCATTTCGAAGTGCAGACGAAAGGGTCTCTTCAAGTTGTGAGACATCTTCGATCGAAAAGGCATATGCACTTACTGTAGGTGCAGCATATTCTTTATCCTTCATAAATCGTTTTAACTTCGTGCAATGATCAAGAAAAGAAAGGACACGTGAGAACTGATCTGCTCGTATGAATAAACCTTTCTTTCCTTGGGTGATGAGTTGTTCAATGTCATCGACCGTGTGAATCGGTACACTACTGCTGATTTTTAAGATTTCAATCGCTTCTTCAATTTCAGTGAGTAACTGAGAGATTCGTCGTTCGTTAACCATTGGCTTTAATTGGTGAATCGTTTCTTTCCCGCGCTCTGTTCTTGCATAGTCCTTAATATCTTGAATGACTTTGTTATAGCCTAAGACGTCTAGTGTTTGGTTGTTCATGTTATATCCTCCTAAGATCTTGTTGAAGATCGCCGGAACGGTTGAACACAGTATAAACAAAAATCGCTGTGAACAATCGTTCACAGCGATCAAATAGACTTACGGGTCTTCCCGCAGTCTGATGATGGGTACGCTAGTTTTAGAACGAGTTCTTAACAAGAAACATACGCACAACAAAGAAGCGCCTAGTAGACGCAATTTTAAACGTATGCTTCGTATCCAATTGCTGGATTAGTTAAGAACCGCCAGTAACATAAATATTCCCCTTATCGTTTCTATTCGTTAAATGCACGTGAGTAATGAACAATTCCGTGCACATGTTGTAGTGCGTTTGGTTGTAATTCAATTGCCATAAAGGACTCATCAGGCACGTCAAACGGTGCTGTAATCTGCCATTCACTTGCACGTGTAAACCCAAACTTTGGGTAGTACGCCTCGTGCCCAAGAACGATCACCGATTCATGACCAGTTTCAGTTGCTTTTGATAATGCATGCTGAATTAACTGGCTACCAATACCCCTACCTTGATAATCAGGTATGACAGATACAGGTGCGAGTGCTAAGGAGTCAGCACGACCATTGTTGTTTTTAATTATAATCTTAGATAGTACGATGTGTCCTACAATACGTTCGTCATCAACTGCAACAAACGTTAAATCAGGTTGATACGCATCGGTCTCACGAATTTTCTCGACGAGCTTATGCTCTTGGTGATCCGTATGCTCTGCGTGTCGAAAAGCTTGTTCAATGACACATTCATTGTCTTTATAGTCAGAAGGGCGTTCCTCTCGTATGGAAATCGTCACAATGATTCTCCTTTACGTTGAGTGGAAATAAGATAACATCCGTTCTTAATAAAAAAAGCGTATTAAGAACGTTTACACCCCAGTAATGAACATAAGTTATACAAACAAAAACCTCCATTTCAATTACTTAAATTGTATGGACTGAAACGAATGATGTCAACTTGGGAAGGTTTACTAACTAAGAAAGACGAGTTCAATGTGCCTACGCTTCTTTTTAGTGATTGGAAGTAGCGGTTTGTTTCTGCTCAAACGGTGTATAAATCTGTTTGTTCTCAAGCGTATACATGGTCGCATCCATGTTTTCAAACGAGATTCGCTCATGAGAAGTAAAGAGTACACCTTTTTTAGAGGCGACTAAACGCTCTAAGATTGTAGTTAATAGCTGTTTCCCTTCATCATCAACACCTGCAAACGGTTCATCAAATACGTACCATTCACGATCAAGATAACACGTAGTAACGAAAAACAGCTTGCGGCGTTCCCCACCAGACAACATAGATACTTCTTTGTTCCACGCTTCATCAAGAAACGTTTTCAGGCCGATGCTTTTAATATAAGCGAAATAATCATTGTATGTATGTTTTACACGATCAAGAGTTAAAACAAATTGAACGTAGTCTTTTACTTTAAGTTTCATCGAGAAATATAAGTTTTGGTTCATATAAACCAGATCATCGTTACCGGTAATCGTTCCAGAATAATTGTGAATAATGCCAGATAGGCAATCGAGGAAGGTCGACTTCCCAGATCCATTTTTCCCGTAGATATAGTTCAATCCAAGTTGAAAGCTCACGTTCGTATTCTCGATCATCGATGCATAGGATAAATTCTGAATGGTAATCATGCGGTTCACCTTCTCATGATAGAATTTACTCGGTAGTTTCGTAAGCTATACACTCCTGTAATAATACAAAGCGCCGACCCAATGACATAAATAAGATAGTCGAAAACGCCTTGCATAAATAAAATTTGAGAAAGGTATACGAGCGGATTTACATAGTTAATCATGTGCTCAAACGTTAACGTAAACAATGAGATGAAGAAAATGATCGCAATGACTGTGCTAAGTGTTTGATAGCTGCTCTTATGAAGCATCGTCAAATTCGCTGATAAAAACGCAACAGGCAAAGCAAGAAAGATCAGTAAGGTTGAATACATCATCGCTTCCAAAAAGTTTACGTGAAAAAAACATTGCAGCAACGCTATTAAGAATGACCATGCTAAAGAAAGCAGACGTCATTTGTGTGAGAACGAGCGAAATAAAAAACAGCATCCGTGAAGGTTCATTGAAAAATACGTTTTGAGTAGTCCTGCTTCTCGAAGCCGTACCGCTTGAAGTCCAACTCCAAAGATGTAACAGGCAAAAATAATGATTGCCCAAAAGTAATTTAAAAACATCGTATCTTGTACGTACTGACCATTGATGAAAAGAAAGATGACAGGGAGTGCCGTTGACCAGAGTAACGGCAGCTTTTCTTTTAGTAAAATCTTCATGTTTAATATGTAGTAAGCCTGAATGACATTCACCATCGATCACCTCATTAAAAATAGACGCTGTGATCACAACGTCTATTTCTTTTCGTTCTATAAAAATGCCTTATTTCCTCCTGATTTCCCAAAAAAAAGTTAACTGCTGATTTATACTCCTTCAAACTGTAGGTTCTTATAATGACCGTTGTAGAATGTAAGAGGTTCGGCATGATCATTAATGAGTAAGTTGTAGACATTCCCGACAAAGAGCGTATGATCACCTTCACGATGGGTGTTATGAACGGTACATGCTAACGAAACGAGCGATTCTTGCACAATAGGCAAATTTGCGAACGTATTAAACGAGTATGGCTGTGTCGCTTGCTTTTGGCCTGCGAAAAGCATGGAAGTATCCTTTTGTTCTCGAGACAATACATTCACTGAGAATGTTCCTGACGACTCAATCATTTTACGCATCTTGCGTGGTGACCGATCGAAATAAGAATAAGTTTTGGATCAAGTGACACAGACATAAAGGCGTTTGCCGTCATGCCATGAATTTCACCATCATGTTCAGCAGCAATGACGGTCACACCTGTCGCAAACTTGCTCATTGCTGTACGAAATTGATGATCGTCCATCATAGCGAGTGCTCCTTTCTAAGTGGGTGGGTTTGGATTAGATGATAAACGTCGGTTTCTTCTTTTCTAATTTAGGCTCCGTAAGGGATACTGTTTGATCGCCTTGCAATGTAAGGAAGTGGGACGCTTCTTCAAACCAACTATCCGGGGCTTCATGCCCCCAAAACGTTGCACGTCTTGGATCGTCAAGGTCCCAGCGAATCGGTTTGAAGTCAGGATCAGACGTTAAATAATCGCCGTTATATAGTTCAATTCGGTGACCATCAGGGTCGCGCAAGTACAAGAAAAAGGCATTAGATAGTCCGTGACGACCAGGACCACGTTCGATGTTCGGACCATAGCCGATCGAAGCAAGAACGTCACACGCATCAATGAGGCTCATCGGATCTTTCAACCAGTAACCAACGTGATGAAGTCTAGGTCCTAATCCGTTCATAAACGCCACGTCGTGTACACTCGGTTTACGATGTAACCATGCAGCCCAAATGTTCTCGTTTTCAGTTGCGGTGTATTCAGAACAACGGAAGCCGAGCTCACGAAGGTAGAAGTTGTGAGCCGCTTCTACGTCTTCGACCATGCAATTGAAATGATCGATTCGTTGCACCTTTGCTCCTTTATAAAGGTCATATCGCTGCAATAATCGATCGACCGTTTCCATTTCATGATAGAATTCAACGGTTAGTCCACTAGGATCAGTCACACGAAGGGCGCGCCCCATCGCGGTTTGCTCTCCCTTTTGCAGCCAACGGACGTCTCGGTTATGCTTTTTAAAAAGCTTTGCGAGTGTTTCTAAATCATTTTCAGCTTCTACTTTGTAACTAATCGCTTCAACCAAGGGCTCCGTGCCTTTTTTTTAGACAAAGGCTATGATGATTATGTTCTTCAAGTCCTCGCAAGTAGAGGTGGTTTTCATCTCGAGCGGTTTCGATAAATCCAAGTGCATCGTAAAACGCAAAGGATTGCTCTAAGTCTGTGACATGCAGCACGGCACGGCTCGCACGGATAATGTTTGGATTCATCATTAGATCACTCCCCGTTAAGAAAAGTTAGGCTTCACAGCGGTCGTTTGCTGTAAAAAGTCTTGAACATACTGTTTGTAAGGTTCTTTGTCATATTGATCGAAGTAAGCCATGCCCATCTTTATTGGATCTCCAAAGAAGTAATATTCATAATGCATCTGACGACTGCCGAATGCACTTAATGTCATATCCCAAGCGAGACGGAACAATTGCACGCGCTCGTAACCTTGAAGGTTTTTGGATTGGAGTGCGCGATTCACTATCATTCCGATTTCAGGGCTTTGGAAATCGGCTTCACTTGGAATTCCCATTAAACCAGAGGCCCCAAGAATACGTAGGATTTCTACGAGACGAGGGTACACTCTTGGATAGTAGTTTCTCGCAGCGTTTAAAGCCTCAAAGTCGGGAGTCATCGTACCTGAACGATCGAGTGTTGCATTTTGTTCAGAGCGGTACAAGTGAGACTTCATCGTCTCAAGTGTGAGCATAATTTCGGTCCCTTTATCTTTCACGTGTTGGAAGCCATCAATGCCAATCGAGTCCATAATGTTTAACACTGTTCCGAGAAGGAATTCGGTTTTAATAACATTTTTGGCAACGACTTGATGAGACATATGAACGACTGCATTTGTCTCTTTAAACGTACGGTTGCAAATGGACGAATTGCCACATACAAACACTTTTTCCCAAGGAACAAACACGTTGTCAAAATGAACAATCGCGTCACCTTCTTCAAAGCGACTGCTTAATGGATGGTCGTACGTCGACTTGTCTTGGTCGAACGATTCTCGGCTTATAAATGATAACCCTTCGGTATTGTTTGGAACGACGAATGCGAGTGAATACGGATCATCCAACTCGCCTGCTGGTTTGACCGTTGAAGGGAAAACGAGAATCTCATCTGTGATTCCCCCTTGAGTTGCGAGCAATCGTACGCCATCAACGACAATTCCGTCAGATTTCTTTTCGACGAGGTGAAGGGCCATGTTGGCATCTTTTTGTTCGTGTTGCGCCTTTTCTCGATTCACCTGGGGATGAATGAGTGTATGGGTGAGGCTAATGTCGTTTTCTCTTGCGTATTCATAATAAGCACGGGCATTGTCTGCAAACATTGGGTCCGCTTCTTTAAATAGCTCATTGTTCATGCCCATTGCCATTACTTCAGCATTCAAATAATCTGGTGAGCGTCCCATCATGCCTCCAGATGTTTTCGCCCAAGCTTGAATTGCTTCACGACGGCGAATGAGGTCATCGATCGACGTTGGCTGCAAGAATGTCATGCCTACTTGCGTTCCGGACGTTGGTGATGTGTAAAGAAGTGTCTCTTGTTGGTCATATTGGAGATCGTATAAATTGGCCATCGATTGGATGACATTCTTGAACGCTGGATGTGTCGTTGGATCTTCGACGCGTGCCCCATCGATAAAAACGTTGTTGCGAGCTTTTTTTAATCGTTCTTTATATTGTGCTCCAGTTTTGGCAGGCATTTGATTCAGCTCCTTGTCGTTGGTTTTCCGAATTGCGGAATGTGGTGGTCGCCCATGGCAACGTGTATGATTTGAACTTCAGTATAAAATTCAAAAGCGTAATGTCCGCCTTCTCTGCCGATTCCACTATGCTTGGACCCACCAAATGGGGTGCGTAAATCCCGAACATTTTGTGAATTCACCCAAAGCATTCCAGCATCAACGGCATGAGCAACTCGGTGCCCCCGTTGTAAATCTTTCGTCCAGACGTAACCGGCTAAGCCGTACCGAACCGCATTTGCTTTCTCAATCACATCGGCTTCATCACGAAAAGTCATGACAGAAAGAACAGGGCCGAAGATTTCTTCTTGAACGACACGCATATCTTGCTCAACATTTAAGAGTAGTGTTGGGGGAACGTAACATCCTTGTCGTAGTTCATCAGGAACCGTCGTCTGGTAGAGTTCTGCTCCTTCTTCTGTGGCGATTTTCAAATACTGTTTCACATTGTTGTAGTGTTCACGGTGAATGAGTGGACCGACTTCGGTTTTAAGATCTAGTGGATCGCCAACTTGAATGTGATCAACGCGTGTTTTGAGCCGTTCGATAAATTCTTCTGCAACAGATTCATGGATATATAGACGTGAATTAGCTGTGCAACGCTCACCATTAAAGGAAAAGATACCCCACGTACACGCATCGAGTGCTCGGTCTAGATCCGCATCTTCGAAAACGATAATCGGTGACTTACCGCCAAGCTCCATCGAGAATTGTTTCATCGCTTCCGCACCATTTTTTTGAATCTCTACACCCGTCTTCGTCTCACCAGTAAATGAAATGAGCGGGGCGTCGGGGTGCCTTACGAGTGCCGCACCTGCAGTTTCGCCGTAGCCGTGGACGACGTTGAAGACACCTTTTGGAAGGTCCGCTTTATGAATAATTTCAGCGAGACGATTTGCAGTAAGTGGTGACCATTCTGCTGGTTTTAATACGACGGTATTGCCTGTTGCAAGGGCAGGGGCGATCTTCCACGTCTCAAGCATGAACGGCGCGTTCCAAGGCGTAATGAGCCAGCAACACCAACGGGCTTATGAATCGTATAATTTAGAAACTCATCATCGACTTGGTAGACTTCACCGACAAGCCTCGATGACACCATCTCTGCATAAAATCTAAAGTTCTGTGCCGCGCGTGCGACCATTTTTTTTCGTTTGCTTTAATGGTAAACCAGTGTCATAGGATTCAAGGGGAGCAATTTCTTCAATATGCTCATCGATGAGGTCGGCAATCTTATTTAAATAGACCATTCGTTTTTGAATCGATAAACGTCCCCATTCACCGTTGAAAGCTTTCTTTGCTGCAGCAACAGCGATGTCGATATCGCGATCATTTCCAGAAGCGACTTCGTTAATCGGTTCGTTCGTATAAGGGTTGTAATTCGTAAACGTTTGATGACTTGATGAATTGACAAATTCACCGTTTATATACTGTTGAATCGTTGATATATTCTGGATGACTTTGTTTCCGTCTTCACTTACATCATTTCGTAGCGTAGACATAAATGGCCTCCTTTACCTACAATATCTTGTAAACGCTTTCAATATAGCATGTGGATAATCATAGGTTAAATATTATTAAACTTCGTGTTACATACGAAAAGAATATAGATAGTAGTAAACCAGTGTTCCAGAAGGGTTTTCATTTAGGAGAGAGTCGTCAATTAAATATTGTGGCATTGAATTTGCTACATGTAACCATAAAAAAAAGACTGAACGTGTTGTTCAGTCTGGGCGGTTAAATCGAGTATGAATGTTGTTCAGCTTGTACGTGCCTGTACCAGTAAATTCTTGTAGTTCAAAAGAGAGGGCGAGGTAACGGGTGTCTAATAACGGCTGAAAGTGGTCGCTTAATTCTTTGAAAATCGCTTCGCTAACTGCGGTTTTCTCTTCGTTCGTCCGTCCACTGCCAATCTTTAATGTTGCATGCACAAATGCATCGTCTTCTAGACCATCAGCAATCACATAATCCTCAACCATCATTGCTCGACAGCGAATGCCCCCGATTGGGAAAAGATTTGAACGGTTTCGAAGTACGCTATTCACTTTCATTAATAATTCGCGAATTTGACCCGTTTCTTTAAGGTTATCCGTATACTCAACGATAAAGTGTGGCATGAGCACCTTACCTTTCTAAACGATCGCTTATAATCGTATTGTGCAACTGTCCGAGACCTTCAATTTCTGTGATTACATGATCACCTTCATATACTTTTGCGAGTCCTTCTGGTGTTCCAGTGAGGATGATGTCGTTTTTGTTTAAGGTCATGAAACTACTCAGATACTCGATTAATACAGGTACTGAAAAGACCATATCCTCGGTCGTACCGCTTTGTGTCACAGTCCCGTTAACAGTTGTCTTGAGTGTTAAGTTCATTGGATCTGGAATGTCAGACGCATCAACGAGATACGGTCCAATTGGTGTACACGTATCTCGACTCTTCACACGTAAATTCGGACGATAATAATTTTCTAGGTAATCACGAATGGCGTAATCATTTGCAATTGTATAACCAGCAACATAATCATACGCTTTTGAGCGGGGGATGTTCTTTCCTTGTTTGCCGATGATAACGGCAAGTTCACATTCATAATGCATATGTTCCGCTTCGTCAGGTCGCACGGTTTTCCCATGATGTCCAATGAACGTATTTGGTCCTTTTAGGAAAACGAGAGGTTCTTCAGGTGCCTGAAAAGCAAGTTCTTTGGCATGATCTGCGTAATTTAGACCAAGTGCAAAAACCGTTCCTGGAACGACTGGGGGAAGCCACTGAACCTCTTTTGTTGCCACAATTCGACCGCTAGGTAATTGCAATTGTTCTCCGTGTTTAACAGCTTCATGAATGGCGCCGTCAACGACGACTCTAGCTCGTTTCATCGTACACCCTCCTTCAAAGAGACAGTCGTATTCGTCAACTTCCCAATTCCTTCAATTTCAATTGAAACCGTGTCGCCGTGTTGAATGAGTGGTCGATTTTCAGGCGTGCCGACGAGCAATACATCCCCAGGATTGAATGAGAGAAAGGCGCTCACATCTGAAATGAGTTGGCGGACGTTACGAACAAGCTGTTTCGTATGACCGGTCTGTTGTAGCTCATCGTTTACATAGACGCGAATGACGACTTGATCGGGATTTGGAGCATCGTCACGATCAACAATCCATGGGCCGATTGGACAATAGCCGTCACGAGCATTGTATTTCACAGCAGGGCGGTGCATATTGTCGTGGGGAATACATAAGTCATTTACGATTGTAAATCCGAGAATTGTACCCCACGCTTCTTCCACAGAGACATTTGTAACATGCTCTTTGAATACAACTCCAAGTGCAGCACCAACTTCTAGGTAGTTCGAATCTTCTGGAAACGGTATTGGTGTTTCGTGCGCGATGAATGTATTTTTTTGGTTTAATGTACAGGATCGGTGCGTTCGGTGGGGCAAGGTAAGGTTTTTCGTGGAGCTTCGGACCGAGTTTAGTTAGCTCTCCTTGATAGTTTAGTGCTGTTCCATAAACACAGCCTTCGACAGGGCAATCAAAAGGTGCAGTCGTTGTAGCAAAAATTCCCGTGTACGAAGACGATTGAAGCCAAAGGTTTTGAACTTGAGCTGTTCCTTGAATACGACCGTATGCGTTAACCAAAGTGACCCGCTCCTTTGTGTTCGACGTTTCCAAACAAACGTAGAGCGGTTCTCTACGTTTGTTTAGAAGCACGTAACGTATTTTGTTTGTGTTGTCGTGCGAATTTCTCAATACGATCAATGGGTTGCTTTTGTTCAAGCATTTCAAGTAATTGATCATGTTCAAGAACAGAATCATTTGCGCGCAACGGGAAGGAATGAAATCCTCGCGTACGCACAGTATCTAATTTGTCCCACGCATCTTTGATCGATTTGACGAGTAGTTCATTCGTACAAGCATCATAAATGACATAGTGAAAGGCTTTGTTCAACTGTCCAAACCGTTGCAAATCAAACGTGTGCAATGCTTCTTTCATTTGACTGTTCAAGTCATGAAGCTGTGAGAGGTCTTCTTTTGTTAATGATGAAGCACTCATTGCGGTTGCATAGCCTTCAAGTACAGAGAGGAATTCTAATGTTTCTTTGTACGCATCATCGTTTAATGATTGAACGACAGCGCCCACATTCGCTCGGTATTCAATCAATTGATCAGCTTCGAGGCGACGTATTGCTTCTCTGACAGGGATGTGACTTGAGCCAATTTCCTTTGCAATTTGATCGATGATAATTCGTTCCTTTGGAGCATACGTTCCATCTAAAATTCTCATTTTCATAACTTCATATGCTTGAGTGCTCTTTGAGCTTTTTTCTCGTTTCATAGCTTAAATTGTATAGAAGATCATATATGATTTCAATCATTTCTGACGAAAAGCCATTGAAATCATATATGATTATATATATAATCACTTTAAAGTTTAATTTTTCTGACATAGGAGGCGTATCAAATGAAGGATTATACGGACATTAAACAAAGGTTAAGAGGTTCAATCACTCCCGTTGTCACACCATTTAAGCAAAACTATGACATTGATTTCGAAAAACAATCCGAACTAATTGAATTCCAGCTCGACAATGGTACACATGCTATTTCTGTCACAGGCACGTCTGGTGAACCGAGCTCTCTTACGATTGAGGAGCGAGTCCAAGTGATGGAGAATGCCATGCGTACGATTCATGCAGGGTGCCATTTGCTCCAGGAACTGTTCGACGAACCACGATGAAACGATGTATTTAACGAGGCGAGCGGAAGAGATGGGTGCAGACGCAGCGATGGTCATCGTCCCGTATTACAATAAACCGAATCAACATGCGCTATACAAACATTTCAAGACCGTTGCCGATTCTGTCTCCATTCCAATTATCATTTATAACATTCCAGGACGAACCGCGGTGAATATGGAAGTTGATACGATGGCAAGGCTTGTGCAAGATTGTCCGAATATCATCGGTGCAAAAGAGTCGAACAAAGACTTTGAACATGTGAATCGTGTATTGCAAAGGTGTGGACGTGATTTCCTACTCTTCTCTGGTATTGAGCTTCTCTGTTACCCAATGCTAGCGATTGGGGGAGCAGGATCAATTAGCGCAACCGCAAACGTGTTACCAAGTAAAGTTGCAGAAATGCACGATGCATGGCAAGAAGGGGATTTAAAGCGTGCACAAGATCTACACTTTGAGCTAATGCAGTTAAACGATGTGCTATTCAAAGATACAAACCCAGCTCCAGTAAAAGCGGCACTTGGCATGATGGGTAAAATTGAGCCCGTCTTAAGATTGCCGATGGATTTACCGACAGAAGCTTTGCAAAAAGAAATTCGTGAAACACTAGAACTATATGGGATTGCAACGCAAAGAGCATAGGTATTCTAAAGAACTACTCGTTAAATTGATACGAGTAGTTCTTTTTGTCGTATGTTAACAACCTCAATTTACTGGTATAGTAAATACTATGTTTTTTTAGAAAGTTGCAATAAAGCGCAGGAACATCAAGAAGATCGTTTACAGAAAAGAGGTAGGAGACAATGAGTGAGCAAAATGAAGACAAGTCAAAAGGTAGACTGAAGATCCCACATATTTATGTGATCTTACTCACGATTTTACTATTGGCATTTGTTGCAACATTTATTGTACCGTCAGGTCAGTTTGACCGAGAAGTAAATGAAAACGGCACAGAAGTGTTAATTCCCGGCACGTTTACGGAAGTAGACAAAACGTACTTATCTTTCTTTGATTTAATGTTTGCTGTTCCGTCAGGATTGATTGCTGCTGGCGAAATTATCTTTGGTGTTCTTATGATTGGCGGAATGTTTGCCGTTTTAGAACGTAGTGGACTCGTTGATATTGGGGTTAGTAAATTAGGGAGAACGTTCCACGATCGACCTGTTATGATTATTGCCGTATTAATGTTTCCATTAGCGCTTTTAACAACATTTACGAGTGCAATAGAGTTATCGATCGTATTTGCACCAGCCGTCATCCCCCTTATGGTTCGATTAGGCTTTGATCGATTAACCGCACTTGCAGCTGTCTTAGTAAGTACCGTAGCAGGATTTACAGCAGCGATTACGGGGCCAGCGACAGTGGGTGTGGCCCATGAAGTAAGTGAGTTGCCTTTATATTCTGGGTATGAGTATCGTGCGCTCATTTTTCTTATCATTACGACAATTGGAATTATCTTCGTAAGTCGTTATGCACGTAAAATTAAGCAAGATAAAACAAAAAGTCTCGTATACGGTGACGGCATCGATGAGACGTTTGTCGGTCGTGATGACATTACTGAAGTGAAAGCGACGAAGCGACAAATGGTCGCAATCGTTGTATTGTTCGCTGGTATATTGCTGATGATTTTTGGACTTATTCAATGGGGTTGGTACTTCCGTGAACTTGGAGGATTGTACTTAACGATTGGTATCGTGATTGGATTAATTACTGGTCTAAACGTAAGTAAAATTGCTGAGACGTTTAATGATGGATTTAAGACGATCTTGCTCGGGGCGATGGTAATTGGCTTTGCGAGAGCAGTGTCCGTCATTTTAGAAGACGGTCAGATTCTAGATACAATTGTAAATGGAACGAGTCAAGTTGTGAGTGCAATGCCTGGTGCGCTAACTGCAGTATTTATGATGATCGTACAAGGTGGATTTAATTTCCTCGTTCCGTCAGGTAGTGGACAAGCGGTTATTACGATGCCGATTATGAGTGGCCTTTCAGATCTTGTTGGCATTACTCGTCAGACCGCGGTGTTAGCTTTTCAATTTGGAGATGGATTCGCTAACATTTTGTACCCAACGTCAGGTTATTTTATGGCAACCTTGGCGATTGCTAAAGTCGGCTGGGACAAATGGGTGAAGTTCATTTGGCCACTGCTACTCGTCTGGTACTTGCTAGCGGTCGTGTTTTTAATGGTTGCACAGTATATGAATTTTGCATAAAGCATTAATGCGGTGGTGACCCATGAGTTACCACCGTTTGTTTTTGAATTTAGATGTTTCAACGTCTAGCTGTCTAGTATAATGACAACAATAGAGTCACGTCAGGGAGGAATATGTTTGACGACGGTAATTTTGGCAGAGAAACCAGACCAAGCACGAAGTTATGCGGCGGTATTTTCAAAGACAACTAAGAAAAAAAGGGTACATCATCATCGAAGATGAACGTTTTTTTAAAGGAGAAGCGATTTTAACGTGGGGAGTCGGTCACCTCGTTGAACTTTGTTTGCCAGGCTATTACAAGAAAGAATGGAAGCGTTGGAGTTTAGCAAGCTTACCGATTCGCCCAGAGAAAATAGAGTTTCAAGTACCACGTAGTAAGCAAGAGCAGTTTCAAATCGTAAAGCAATGGTTAAAGAAGGCGTCTGAGATTGTCATTGCGACCGACCCAGACCGAGAAGGGGAAAACATTGCGCGGCTAATCATCGATAAAGCAGCTGTGAAACGCTCGGTACCGATTAAACGGTTGTGGATCAATTCACAAGAAAATGACGTCGTTCGAGAAGGATTTAAAAACTTGCAACCTGGCGAAAAGTACGTGTCATTGTACGAAGAAGCGAAAGCTCGTCAAATTGGTGATTGGCTCGTCGGAATGAATGCCAGCCCTTTGTACTCACTGTTACTGCAAGAACAAGGTGTTCATGACACGTTTTCTGTTGGGCGTGTACAAACGCCAACGTTGTATTTAATTTACTTACGTCAACGTGAGATTGAGAACTTCAAGCCAGAACCGTATTTTGAAATTACAGCGGACGTTACTGCCAAAAACGGAACATTTAAAGCGAAGTATAAAGAGCGCTTAAAGACGAAACAAGAAGTGTTGGCATTGTACGAAAAACATGGCATTGAGCGTGAGAACGAAGGAAGTATTGCTGTACTAAATAAAAAGGACAAGCAACTACCCTCACCTGTGTTACACAGCCTAGCGACACTTCAAGCAACAGCTAACCGTAAATGGAAGTACAGTCCGTCTAAGGTTCTTAAGGTGATGCAAAGCCTTTACGAGAAAAAGTTACTATCATACCCAAGGACGGAAAGTAATCATATTACGACTGCTGAATTCTCGTACTTAAAGTCGAAGTTGTCTGCGTACATGAATGCGGTCGGTGTCAACTTTGAACCGGCTTTTCTTCAACCGCGCAAGCGGTATGTGGACAATCAGAAAGTGCAGGAACACTACGCAATTATTCCTACAAAGACGATTCCTACAGAGAAAAGGCTTGCGTCATTGCGAACAGAAGAACAGAACATTTATAAAGAAGTTGTCCTTACAACACTTGCGATGTTCGCGCCGCTTTATAAATTTGAAGAAACGAACGTTGAAGTCGATCTATGTGGACTGCGTTTACATGCGAAGGGGAAAGTTGATCGTGAGAAGGGCTGGAAAGCGTTACTTTCACCACGACAAAAACAAGAAGAGCCATCTCTACCAGTGATGGAAGTCGGTGAACGAGTCGATACAGTCATGAAAACCGTAGCCGACGAGACAAAGCCACCGTCACTGTACACGGAGGGTCAATTAATTCCGTTAATGAAGTCTGCGGGCAAGCATGTTGAAGATGAAGAAAATACAGCAATACTCGACGAAGTAACAGGGATCGGTACAGGTGCGACACGAGCAAGTATTATTGAAACGCTTAAAAGTCGCACGTACATTACCGTTTCAAAAAAACCGAGTCAACGTTACTGAAAAAGGAAAAATCCTTTGCCAGGCGGTAGAGGGGAATTTATTAAGTAAAGCTGATATGACTGCGGAATGGGAGTTGTTCTTGCGACAAATTGGAAAAGGAGAAAAAGAAGGCACAACGTTCATCGCAAATATCCATCAATTCATCGATCAATTGATCCATAATGCCCCTGCGTCATTAAAAGAAGTGAAGTTTAAAAAGGAATCACTCATGCAAGAGGCGAAATCAGAAGGGATCGGACCGTGTCCATTATGTGGCTCACCAGTCATTAGTAAAGGTCGTGTGTACGGATGTTCTGGCTATCGCGAAACGAAGTGTAAGTTCGTATTACCAAAAATGATTGCGAAGAAAACATTAAGTGAAGCGAGCGCCAAGCGATTACTAACAAAAGGTAGCACGAGTCAGCTGAGGGGATTTAAAAGCAAGGCAGGTAAATCATTCCGAGCAGGGCTGACGTTAAAAGAAGGAAAAGTTGAATTTAATTTCGACGCGAAACCTATGAAGAATGCGAAACGTAAAACATAAAATCGTAGGTTCGTGATGAGTGACCAAGTAAGAAGCGATGAGGAGTTACAAGCGGTAACAGTTGGTGAGCGGAAGCCTCACAATAACACGATTGAGTTACATGAATACGACCCTACATGGTCCACGCAGTATCAAGCAGAAGAAGAGAAGATTTATCGTGCGCTTCAGAGCGTGGTTGTTCAGCTTGAACACGTCGGTTCAACGTCAATTCCAAGGATGAGTGCCAAGCCGATTATTGATATCCTATTGGTCGTTCATGACTCAGCGAATGAATCACGTTATGTACAGGCACTCGAATCCATCGGTTATAAACTTGTCATACGTGAACCCGATTGGTATGAACATCGCCTGTTAAAACGAAACGACGAAGGTGTAAATCTTCATGTCTTTAGTGAGGGTTGTGAGGAAACCGGACGAATGCTCACTTTTCGTGATCATTTACGGACAAATGAAGAAGATTTCATAAAGTATAAAGAGAAAAAGCAAGAATTATCAACGCGTACATGGCGACATGTTCAACATTACGCGGATGCAAAATCTGAAGTTGTGGAAGAGATCATTCATAAAGCAAATCGCTAAGTTTTGAGGCAACAAAAAGAGGTGGTGAGCGGTGTGCCCCGTTGTGAATCGTGCAACAAGCGTTGGCGTCTTAAACAAACGATCGTCAAAACGAGTGCCATTGATGTGGATTTAGGAATGAACTGTCCTTATTGTGATGAATTACAATTTTTGGATGCGAAGTCACTCAAACGCAACAAGGTGTGGATCTTTTTCCCTCTCATCATGTTAATCGTTTACGGTCTATTGAATTTATGGATGTCCTTGCCGTTTTGGTCTTTTATTCTTTACTTGCTTCTGATCGTTGTGATTTTTATCGTTTTTTTATCCACGATCCATTACTGTGACGAATGCTAAGCCGCTTCAATCATAAATTGAACGGACTCGTTACATGATTCAAGTTAGATGATAAATCCCTCCAACGTAGTTGTGCTCTACGTAGAAGGGATTTTTTGGTCTGTTTATTGCGCAGTTTGTCCACCGTCAACAGCTAAGTTTACGCCGGTGATGTAAGCAGCGCGGTCTGAACAGAGCCAGACTGCTGCTTGAGCTTGGTCTTCTGCTTCTCCAATTCTGCCAAGTGGAATGGCGTTCTTTACATGTTCGGCTTGTTCGGGAGCCGCTTCTTCCCATTGTTTGACACTTGCAGTCATCGTCATTCCCGGACAGATGGAGTTCACTCGAATGCCTTGTTTGCCGTACTCTAGTGCAATTGATTTCGTAAGTCCATTGACCGCCCATTTTGACGCGCTATAGCCACCCATGTTTTCAACGCCTAGTAGACCAGCAGTAGAAGCGGTGTTTACGATTGCGCCACCTCCAGACTTTAACATCGCTGGAATCTCATGTTTCATCGAGTAATACGTGCCTTTTGCTGTCACGTCCATCGCGCGGTCCCAGTCTTCGCCTTTTGAATCAACAATTTTCGCTTGAGGCACTCCAATACCAGCATTGTTATGAGCGAAATCTAGCCTTCCGTAGGTGTCAACCGTCGTCTGAACGAGTTGAATTACTTCTTTTTCATTTGCCACATTGCATGGGAAGAAAGTTGCTTCGCCACCGGCGTCTTTAATTAACTGTACCGTTTCTTTCCCCATCTCTTCGTTAATGTCCGAAACGACGACAGTTGCTCCTTCTTTTGCGAAAAGAAGTGCACTTGCATGACCGATGCCGTTTCCTCCTGCAGTAACGATTCCAACTTTGTTTTCCATTAATTTAGTCATTGCGATGTTTCCTCCTTATGAATTCATATCAAAAGTGTGCCCAGTAAACTATTATTCAACAAAAGTATAGCACTGTATTTACCAGAATTAATAATTGAGGTAAGATAGACATTATCTTTATCAGAAAAAAAGTGAAAGTTGAGAAGGGTATGTGACGATCATGGGTGAACAACGTAAAACTCGACTGCAAGAGATGTTTGAATATTTGCATCAAAATCCTGAAATGAGTAATGAGGAAGTAAATACGACAGCGTTTTTGAAGAAAGTTATTGAAGAAGCGGGCATTAAGGTGAAGACGTTTGATGATCTTACAGGTCTTGTTGTCGATGTAGGCAGTGGCGGACCCGTTGTCGCACTGCGAGCTGACATCGATGCGGTTTATCAAGAAGTTGACGGTGAGTGGAGACCAAATCATTCGTGTGGGCACGACGCTCATATGACAATGGTGTTAGGGGTGCTATTTGAGCTTCTTGAACGAAAATCCCTTGATCGAACGTACCGGTTTATTTTCCAACCAGCAGAAGAAAAAGGCACAGGAGCATTAGCATTGATTGAGAGAGGTGTCGTCGATGACGTAGATATCTTGTTCGGTATGCACCTTAGACCAATTCAAGAGTTGCGTGCAGGGGAGTTCGCACCAGCCATTCAGCACGGAGCAGCTCGTTTTATAAACGGCACGATTCGTGGAGAAGACGCTCACGGTGCGAGGCCACACTTGACGGCAAACAGCATTCAAGTTGGTATGGATTTGTTTCATCAGCTAAATTCAATGCAGATTAATCCGATGCACCCGTACTCAGCGAAGTTAACGACGTTCCATGCAGGTGGGAAAAGCCCGAACATAATTCCGGGAAGCGCAACGTTCTCAATCGACGTTCGTGCACAGACGAATGAGACAATGGAAGAAGTGATCGCTCATATCGAACGATTTAGATCTTCACTTGAAACGCTACATAACGTACAGATAGAATTAACAACGAGCGCAAATGTCGCAGCAGCTGTCATTTCTACTCATGCGGAGCAAGCATTATCAGAAGCGATTGTATCAACTGTTGGACAAGAATCATTGAAGCCACGTCTTGTGACTACGGGGGGCGATGATTTTCATTTTTACACGATAAAAAAATCCCGAATTACAAGCGACGATGTTAGGAGTTGGTTGCGATTTATCTCCAGGGTTACATCACCCTCATATGACATTCGATCATAAACAAATGGAGCCAGCAATTAAGATCCTAACAGAAGCGATGACTACGGTAGATATTTAGGAGGAACAAGCATGATTACCATCCGAGAACTTACGACGATGGAAGAATTAGAAGAGATGATGGACGTAGAAGAAGCGGTCTGGCAAATGGAGCCGTTACAAGTCCATCAAACGTTCACGGTACTTAAAAATGGTGGGATTATTCTCGGTGCTTATGATGATGAGAAAATGATTGGGTTTTTGTATAGCTTTCCAGGGTTTGTCGAAGGGGACGTGTACTTATGTTCTCATATGTTAGGTTTTCTTCCGGACTATCGTAAGCGTGGCATTGGCGTCTTAATGAAGCAAAGACAAGCCGAGCTTGCCAAGGATCGAGGCTATCAAAAATTACGTGGACGTTTGACCCGTTGGAAACACCAAATGCGTACTTAAACATCCAAAAGCTACGAGCAATCGGTGCTTATTATAAGGTCAATCATTATGGTGAGATGGCAGATGAATTTAATACAGGCCTTCCGACAGATCGAATGATTATTGAGTGGGATTTAACGAAGTCAACGGCTGTTGAAGAAGTCGTGATCAACGACACTCATCTTCTGCTACGGAATAACAACGGCCATCCAAAAAAAAGCACAACTCTTTTGACCGAGAGTCGAATGAACCGTACTACATCGCCGTCCCGAGTAACTTCCAACAAATTAAAGAAGAGAACTTTGAACTTGCAAAAGCGTGGCGGTTTGAAACACAACAGCGCTTTGTGGAATTGTTTCAAGCGGGCTACGTTGCAACCGGTGTTAAAAATGATCTTAACAACGAGACGACCTACTACAAACTGACGAAATAGAGGCGATACAATGAATCTTAAACAAGTAACAATTAGACGACTTAACATGGCCTTAAAAGCTCCGTTTACGACGAGCTTTGGAACATTCACGGATCGTGAATTTCTAATTATAGAAGTACGTGATGGCGATGGAAAGGTTGGCTACGGGGAGTCGGTTGCGTTTGCAAGCCCGTGGTACAACGAAGAAACCGTTGATACGAACGTTCATATGATCGAGAAATTTCTCGTGCCAGCATTACAAGAAAAACCGATCACTCATCCAGAAGAAGTAAGTGAGCGATTTGCGTTTATTAGACGTAATAACATGGCGAAGTCAGCGGTAGAAGGGGCCATTTGGGACTTGTATGCAAAGCAACAAAATAAACCGTTAGCAGAAGTGCTAGGAGGCGTTGCGAAGCAAATCGACGTTGGCGTGAGTATCGGAATTAAAGATTCAGTTGAGGACTTAATTGAAACGGTCCAATCCCATGTTGATGCAGGGTATAAGCGAATAAAAATTAAAATCAAGCCAGGCTGGGACATCGATGTGCTTCGTGAAGTAAGGAAGCAATTTCCTACCATTCAAATGATGGGAGATGCAAACTCAGCATACACGCTTGAAGATCTGGATCATTTGAAACAACTGGATGAATTGAACTTAACGATGGTTGAACAGCCGCTTGAACACGATGATATTATTGATCATCGTCTACTGCAAGAAGCGATGACAACGCCGATTTGCTTAGACGAAAGCATTCACTCTTTAGCGGATGCGAAAAAGGCAATCGCACTCGGAAGCTGCAAAATTATTAATATAAAAATTGGTCGAGTTGGCGGGTTAACTGAAGCGAAGCGAATTCATGACTACTGCAAAGAACAAGATATTCCAGTCTGGTGCGGGGGATGTTAGAGTCAGGAATCGGGCGTGCTCACAACATTGCATTGACGACGTTGCCACAATTTATTTTACCTGGGGATACAGCTAGTTCAGCAAATTATTGGCATAAGGACATCATTTCACCAGAAGTCGTTGCTGAAAATGGGGTTATTCAAGTTCCGACAGGAGCGGGAATTGGTTATGACATTAATGAAGAAGCACTTGAAGAATTTACGGTGAATTGTTCAACCATTGAGCTAGACTAACAACAGGACGTAAGACATCATAAGGGGGAGAGCCCGTTGGCTCAGAAAAAAAGAGAGAGCTTCATTTATGGATGGGGGATTTGGCCGTTATTTTTTTACCGGCCATCTTACTTCAAAGTGTATTGATCGGTGGCGGTTACGCAACCGGTCGAGAAATTGTGCAGTACGGTGCAGGATTTGGGGCACTCGGTTGGATTACGGGCATCATGATTTTTATCGGGTTTTCTGTAATGGCCATACTTACATTTGAAATGGCAAGAAAATTCCAAGTCTTTGATTATCGGTCGCTTCTAAAGCAATTGATCGGACCCTTTTGGTTTTTGTTTGATATCGTCTATCTCTTACTTGCCGTATTAATCATTTCAATTGTTGCATCAGCAACAGGAGAAATTCTGAATCAGACGATGGGAATTCCGAATTGGATTGGAATCGTCATTATGATGGTGCTCGTCGGTTGGTTGAACTTCTATGGTGATCGCCTCATTGAGAAGTTCAAAACAATTGGAACGATCTCGCTAATGGTAGGTTACGTATTCTTTAGCATTCTCGTTATTTCCTCGACGTGGGAAAACGCAGCTGAAGTATTGCGGACTGGTGATACGAGCTTTATCCCGGGTGAAATTAGCATTTGGATGGTGTTGTGGACAGGGGTTATTTACGTCGGGTACAATTTAGCCGTTTATCCTGCAGCCCTCTTTACAATAAAACGTCAGAAATCACTGAAAGAAACGGTTGTCTCTGGTTTATTTGCAGGTTTTTTAATGACAAGCCCGTGGTTTCTCACATATTTTGCATTGCTCGGATTCTACCCAGATGAAGCGGTACTCGGTTCTTCTGTTCCGTGGCTCGTGATGCTTGATGGATATGGGTTATGGGTCATGATACTCTTTGGTTTTATCGTCGGATGGACATTGATCGAAACGGCTACTGGAATGATTCATGCTTTTATTACGAGAGTTGACCAGCAATTCGAGGAGTTTGGGAAGGCACCACTCTCTGGGAAAAAGCGCGCGATTGTGTCAGTTGGAACACTCGTGTCAGCTTTTTTGCTCGCGCAAGTTGGGATTATTGATCTCATTGCTTACGGCTATACGTTCATGGCTTACGCAATGATTGCCATCTTCGGCTTACCATTACTAACAATAGGTTTTTACCGAATTATAAAACCACAATGGAAAAAGTCGTATTGGGATAAGCAAAAGAGGTCGAATGTTGATGCACAAGGGTAAAAAAAGAGGCTAGTGGTGGGAAGTTGATCATTAGCCTTTCTTTATTTTGATCTAGAGTTCGGTATGATTTTTCAAGAATGAAGAAAAAAAACAAATCGTTTAAAAAGGCAGTTGAAGTATAAAGTGTTATACTGTGTGTAACTTATTCTAAGGAGTTCGACTGTAGTATGATCCCAAATCCACATGAATCACTTGTAGATGTTTCCAATCAATTGTTTGAGTTAATTGTCGATGAGCTCGGAGTAAACACAGCTTATGTCGCTAGAAGAGATGACAATGTGATGACGGTGCTTAATTCTCATAACAAGACAGAAGAAATTGTCCCTTCAGATGTCGTCGTAAATTATGAAGACTCGAATTGTAAACTTGTGTTAGAGAACCCTGATCAAGTACGCTCAGTTTCTAATTTGTTCACTGATGTTGAAACGAAGGATCGAACGGTAACTGAGCAGTTTCAAGTGAAAGCATTCCTTGGTGTTTCATTAACTCGTAAAAATGGTCAACCCTTTGGCACATTATGTGTAATGGATCGCGGTGAAAAAAAGTTTCTCGAATGAACAAGTGGAGTTTATGAAAACGGTCGCAGGTGTTCTAAGTTATATGATTGAATTGGATGAAGCGTATGAAGATATGAAACTTCTTAGCGCACCAATCATCCCTGTGTCAAATCAATTGGCCGTATTAGCATTACAAGGGAACATTAATGAAAAGCGCGAACTGATGATTATTGAAGAAACACTTACTTACGTTGCCCGCGAAAAGGTTCAATACATCGCCATCGACTTGTCGCAAATGAATCGGACCGATCAATCGTTTATAAATTTACTTGAGAGAATCGTAAATGCATTAAAGCTAATGGGTGTCCAAGTGATGTTGTCCGGCGTACCTGTTAGCCTTGCTGAACACTCGTACATTAACAATCGGTTGTTTGAATTAGAAGTCGGTTACGTTCAGAATCTAGCAGATGCTTTTTCAAATTTAGGATATGAACTTAAAAAAACGATCCATTAATCGTGCCTATTCAAAGTGAGCCCGTCTATTGTAGACGGGCTCGCTTTTTTTTGATGTGTACAGTGCCGGAGTGCAAGAGCTGGGTGTGGTGTAGCAAGAGGAGTGGAGGTGGTGCAAGAGC
>NZ_BAXL01000026.1:0-49476 GCF_000698185.1 Geomicrobium sp. JCM 19055 | reverse complement strand
GGATCGACTGGCGCTACGGGCAGTACCGGGAGCACCGGATCGACTGGCGCTACGGGCAGTACCGGTGTTATCGGACCGACCGGAATAACTGGCACTACAGGTAGCACCGGACCAACGGGAGCCACTGGCAGTACCGGAATTACCGGTCCTACTGGAGCCACTGGCAGTACCGGAATCACTGGACCTACCGGTGCCACAGGCGCAACTGGAACAACAGGAATTACTGGACCGATTATCTCTTCAATGGGGTTCTCGGCACAACGGCACCAGCAACGATCAATGCTGCAACTCAATTGGATAGCTGGCTCACGGCAAGCCCTTTCTTTACTGGAACTGGTTTTAATGCAACGACAGGAACGTATACGGTTCCGGTTAGTGGTCGCTACTCCATTAAAGCGATTATTAACTATCGTTCGACTGCTACAATCACGGCACAAATTGGAACGGGTGTGAACCCTGCGTTTACCATTCAACGAATTAGTCCTAATCCGACGACACTCGTTACAGGTTTATTGCCCATTCTAGACGTAAATATCTTATTACTGTTAACGTTACGAGTCATTCTTGGAAGTGGAGAAGTAACGTTACTCGCGGATGCTGAACTTTCTGCCGGAGACACTCTAGGGCTCTTTTATGTTTCAAATGGCTTGACGGTTGGATTAAATCTTGGCTCAGGAGCTCCTTCAGGCGTCATTTGGTCCATTCATCGTATCTCATAATAAAACGACTCATGCTGCATTGGCATGAGTCGTTTTCCGTTTGCTTTTATAATAATAGGAGCCCCAAATTACTGCGTAACCGAGCATTAATACTCCTGATCCGACATAAAGAATTGACAGAGATCCTTCCAACCATGTTAGGAGTAAAAATGAACTTAACGGTCCCACTGCGGCACCTAGGTCGTCTAAGATCGTATGCCACATCGTCATTTTGATTCATCCGTATTCGCTGCAGCTGATGCAGCAAGCGTATCGACCGTTGTCGTAAGCATTGTGGACGTGAGCTGGAAAAGAAGCAACAATCCAATTAACAGTAGTGATGACTCAGTAAAGCCAACAACCACTAGTAACACTCCACCAGCAATTAACGGTACAAATAACAGCGTATACCGCTTTTCAAGTCGGTCACTCCACCTCCCGATCAACGGAGCAAGAAACGGATCCCAACACCACCGGATTGCCTGAACAATCCCTGCAATCGTTGCTGCCCCAATCATTAATGAAGCGATTGTCATCGGTTCTTGCATGCGTGATTCAATTAATGGGCTTAATGTTGACGCGAACAATCCCATTATGAGAAAGCCTTTGAAGAGGCTCGTAACTAGAATTAACGAAATGTAAGGCGTGAACTGAAAGGTTGGCGACATTGCTTTTGCAGTTGTACGATGGTCAACATTTGAATGCGGTACAGTGAATGCAATAAGTGGTATACAAATCAACGCGAGGAGAGCGAAGAGTGATGTCATCATAACAATCGGAATTTGATCGGCTAAAAATCCACCGGCAAGCATACCAACTAATCCGCCATCCCCCATAACCCATTGTACAAGCCAATGTGATTGCCTCGATTTTCATTCGTGCTCACTTTAATAATTGTTAAAAATCCACCCATCCTCAAAAACGACCATGCAACGCCCCAAAGCATCCGCGCAATGACTAATACGATAAAACTTGTCGCCACTCCATAAGAGAACGTCGTTAACGTAGCAAGAGTGGTCGCAATAAATAGACCAGTGCGTAATGAATACCGACGATAAAACCATGCTACAAATGGGTTAATCGGTAATCGTATAAGCCGGTTAATCGACAAAAGAAGGCCGATTTGCCAAAGAGCAGTCAATCCAAACTGCTCATAATAGATCGGCAATACAATAACAGCATCGCATCACCTAATAAAGCGACGGCGGTTATGATGGCAACTTGTATGACTCTGCCTTTCTCCCCTTGCACCACTCGTCATCACACCTTCACTAGAAGCATTGAACCTGTACGTTCACAAGACTTTCTTCTATCACCACATTTTACTAAGTCTCTACCTCTTATTCTTAGTGCTAATTAGCCATCCATTATGCCATCTAAAATCAATCAGATTCCTTCAAGACCATCGTCATAAAGACACTATTCGGGTCATCCCAATAATCAGCATATGGTGGGCAAACAGAAAATCCGTACCTTGAATACAAAGAACGAGCAGGCTCGAAAAACGGCTCTGCACCAGTTTCAAGACTTAATTCTCGGTAGCCTCGTGTTCTAGCCTCTTCAATACTATAAGTGAGCAACTTACTAGCGACTCCACTCCTTAAGAAACCATCGGCCGTACGCATGGATTTAATTTCTCCGTGTTCACTCGTTAATTCTTTTAATGCGATGACCCCAGCCAATTTATGATCAATCCAACCACTGAACATCGTTAATCCTTCTTCTTTTAACTGTGCAACATCTAATGCATGGACACTTTCAGGTGGGGATGTCTCCCTCATTTCATGTACATGTTGAAGAAGTAATTGAATTACTGATGGATCAGTGATGTCGTCTTTTCGAATAATCATCATTTGCCCCTTATTGAAGACAGCCTCTTGCTGCTACACGTATTTTCGTTGTTTCCCCTCGCTCATCTTCTACATAAAAATGATTGTGTAAGTTCACGGTACTACAAATATGATTAGGAATAATTTCAATTGTGTCTCCAATGTTCAGTCCATGATTTTCTCCTAACTGGACGATTCCATGCTCCTCATTCATGCGCAAAAATACAGCATCAGGATGACCGATGACGATACCGAAGCCGTTTAATCGCAACGGTTCTTGATTGGGTTGAATGTCTGTTGCAAACGTCTTGCTTCCACCATCAATAACCGCTAGGCGATCATCATCATGCAGACTTACAATCGTTACTACGACAGAAGCTGCACATTGATGTAACTCACAAACCCCTAATTTATATTGCATCGCATCATTAAATACATACGTACCAGGTCGAATTTCTTCGACATTTCTAGTTTTGGAAACAGCTTGTGCTGTAGGAGTAGAGCCCGCACTAATGACTGGCACAGAGATTCCTTCCTCAGCTAATCGTGCTTTGTATTGTTGCAATCGGAGAACTTCTTCTTCACCCGCTGCTGACGTATCTAACGTAGATTTCTCTTCCACAACGGCACCTTTAAAGGTAAAAATACCATCAAGGCATAAGTGAGAATCATTATGAATACTCCGGGCGACTTCTATGACTTTCTCACTTCTTGCCCCTGCGCGATTCAATCCTGTATCCACTTCTAAACGAACGTTAAGTACCATTCCTTCACGCTTTGCGGCTTCTGCTAACTTGTTCGCCCCGAACACACTATCGACCGCGAGCGTTATGTTCGCTTTTTTACATAGTGCAATGACGTTTGCAATTTTGTCGTCCGTGACAATTGGGTAAGCGATAAAGATATCTGTAATTCCTGCCTCAAACATGACATTCGCTTCAGAGATTTTGGCAACTGTAATTCCTTTTGCGCCTGCTTCAAGTTGCCAAAACGCGATTTCTGGGGTTTTATGTGTTTTACAATGCGGACGTAATGCGATTCCTTGGTTGTTCGCGTCATCTTGCATTCTTTGAATGTTCTCTTTAACAATTTGTTTATGTACTCGGATGTATGGTGTCTCCATAGTTACCCCCTTCAAAGTAAGTTCTCCTTCTATTTTCTGTGAAGCTCGCTAAAATTGCTAGCCTAATATCATCATTTTTCAGTAAATAAAAAACATCCTTGTATACAAAGATTTTGAAACGTCACCGGTCTGTATTTCGTAGAAAGAGTAAGGAAAGAAGGTGAGAATTGATGTTAACACTAGCTGATCATTTATTTTACATAGCAGTAAACGAGAAACATGAAAAGATTCACAAGCAAACGTCAAATACCTTTACGACGAGTCTCGTAGCATGCATTCTCGCCGAATTATTGCTATTAGGGAAACTTGTGGAACAAAATGGAAAAATCGTCGTCATTCACCATGAAGTTCACCATCCATTGTTGCAAAAATCGTTAAACCTACTTACGGTTACGAATCCGAAGCCCGCAAGTTATTGGATTCGTGTTCTTCCGATAAAAATACCGAACCTTAAACGATTGATCGCTTTTCAATTAGAAGAAAATGAGATTTTACACTTACGTGATAAAGGCTTGCGTACGTTCTTTTCAACGGACTCTTATCTTTTAAATGCCCCTAAAGATTTAACACCTTATCTAGAACAATCACGCCGCTTAGTAGAAAAGACAAATCATCAAGTTGCCTTATCTGAAAAAGATGAACGCATGGTCATCTTGCTTTCTTTGCTATATGCTTCTCACTTATTATCCATTCTTTATCCAACCCAGCAAGAAGCAAAGCGTGTTGAACATTATTTGCACTCTTCAACTAGAAACTTACCAGTAAGTAAAAACGTACAACTCACCATCGAAACCATTGAAACTAGCGTAATTACCGCTGCTTCTTCAACCATTAATGCGAGTGCTTCTGAGCATTCCTAGTTAAATAGAGCCAAGACGTGTACACGTCTTGGCTCTTTGTTCGTTATACCGTTTCTAGTGATATTTTTTTCAAAGGCTTTTACACCGGCTTCTGCTACTTGTACGTCATGCGGGACAGTACTTCCGCTCACTCCGATTGCGCCTATGACTCTTCCGTTTCGTTCAAGGGGAATTCCTCCACCGAATACAACGAGCTTTCCTTGATTTGTCGTGTTTAGACCAAATAATTCAGCTTTTGGGACCGTCGCTTCTTCAAGGTTTGATGTAGGCATTTTTAATGCGACAGATGTCCACGCTTTGTTTTGAGCGATATCAATGCTTGCGAGCCATGCATCGTCCATTCGGTGCGTTGCAATTAAGTGTCCGCCTTCATCGACGACTGAAATAACCATCTGTACACTTAGTTTTTGCGCTTCAGCTTGTGCTCCTTTTACGATCTTCTCTGCAACTTCTAACGTTAGCTTCTCCATACGACCGACCACCTTTACTTAATTTTCGATGATTTGTGTATGTTCTACGATGAAATGCATGTTACTTCATAGTTTACGTGATTACGTGTGCGTTTGGAAATCATCATGATCCATTATGCCAATCTCTAGTTGAGATCAGTAAGATTGAACTACGTCGTACTTCTGGTTTTTTTGTTGAAAATAAAGAAATCTTTTCTCAATATGAAGCGATGACCGGTTCCTTTCGTAAATGTCCGCAATATATGGTTTACTTGAACAAGAACATCAAGAAGGGGAGAAATTATGTCACGAGCGAGAGCCTATCTTTTTACGATCGCCGGGGCAACGGCGTGGGGATTAATTGGTCTTTTTGTTGCCCCTTTATATGAACATGGTTTTACAGCTTGGGAAGTTGTTGCGATACGAGGGGTCTTTACCTTCATAATGTTGATCATCTTTATGAGCTTGTTTTTTAGAAAACAATTAAAAACGAGGTGGCAAGATCATTTGATCTTTGCAGCTGCAGGCATCATAAGTATTGCATTTTTTTAATTATTTTTACTTTGAAGTGTTTTCCCAAGCAGGCATTTCGCTTGCGGTTACGCTCCTGTATTCGGGACCGATTTTTGTTACGTTGCTTTCGCGAATCTTTTTCAAAGAACCGCTCACGAAGCGAAAAGTGGCTGCGTTGATTTTAGCGTTACTCGGCTGTGCATTCGTTGTCGAATTGCTTCCATTCGGGTCTTCTAATTTATCTTTTTCACTAATTATGATGGGAATTCTATCTGGTTTCTTTTATGCACTTTATAGCATTTTTACAAAGCCCATCACACATCGTTACTCGCCTTTGACAATTACGACGTATACGTTTTTGTATACGAGTTTATTCATGCTGCTAACGAGTGATCTTCGTTCAAAATTATATCTATTCCGTGAGCCAGACGTTTTGACAAGTAGTTTATTGCTGGCGTTTGTCTCAACCGTTTGTGGGTATATCTTTTATACGACTGGGTTAAAACATCTTGAAGCAAGCCGTGCTTCAATACTTGCAACAATTGAGCCTATCGTTGCCGTTATTACCGGTGTTTTGTTCCTTAATGACGTCTTAAATCTTTTTCAAACCGTGGGCATCATCGCCGTTTTGTATTCAGCGGTTTTAGTAACAGAGAAACGAACAAAAGCAACTCAGAAAAGGCCGGTGCACTCCTAAGAGGACACCGGCCTTTTTAACGATTATAGACATAGAGTTGTATCATTCGAGATTAGGGCATTACTCGAATACGCTTCATGCTCGTACTACTTGTATAGCCAACATCCCTTTACGTTATACGTGAAGAAGTGCTTTCATTGCCTTCGCGACATGAGCTGGATTCGCTGCGGCTGTAATGCTACTACCAACGATGATTACATCAGGCTTATGCTTCTTGATTGTTTGAAGAGACTCCAAAGTGACTCCACCTGCAACGGCGGTTTGAACGTCAACGTTTTTGACAATGTCAAACTGACTCGCTGAAAATGCTTGTTGTTTTTGTTGATCTTTACCTAGATGCACACCAACAAAGGTAGCTCCTAACGAATGGAGTTGATGAACTTTCTGAGAGGATTCAACCCCTAATAAATCAATCATCATCGTTTTGTTTTGCTCTTTTGCCACGCGTAGCGTTTCTTCTATGGTTGCTTCAGGTGCAAAAGCCATCACTGTTGCAAAATCAGCACCGGCTTGGAACGCTTGATTCGCTTCATGCCGACCCGCATCACAGATCTTCATATCAGCAAGCAAGGCATGATTAGGAAATTGCACATTCATTTCTCGAACAATCGCCATCCCATATTCTTTAATAACACCCGTACCGACTTCAATAATATCGATGTCATCACGAACTTCATTCGCAATGGCAAAGCATTCGTCCCACGTTAATCGATCTAGCGCTAATTGCAACTTCATACTAGAGCCCTCCTATCGCTCAATCACGGTTGTGTGACCAAGCTTGGCAAGTACGTCATCAAGATGGGGTAAGCCTTCATTATCACCTATAACTTCAACGACCATTGCACCGATCGTTGTTGCAAACGTAAGCATTTCCTTAAGGGAATACCCATTCAAGTAACCATAGATAAGTCCAGCATCAAAACCATCACCTGCACCTACTGTATCAACGACTGCCGTTGCTTTTACTGCTGGTAACGTTAGCGTCTCACCCTTGTACCAAGCGACAGCTCCTTCGTCTCCCTTTTTAATCGCAACAAGTTCAATCTCGTACTCTTTGGCAATTGTAAAAATCTCATTCTCGTCACTCGTTCCAAATAGAAGCTCTAACTCTTCAACGCCTGCTAAGAGAAGATCCACATGATTCATTAATGGTAATAACGCCTCTCTTGCTTGTTCAGCACTCCACAATTTCAAACGAATGTTTGGATCAAATGAAACTTTCAAACCAGCTTCCTTCGCTAATGTGACCGCTCGTGTTAATACATCCACATTAGACGGTGTAACAGCTGGGAATACACCTGTCATATGAAAGAGCTTCGCACCTTGAAAATACTCGAGTGAAAGTGAGCTCGGCGTCATCGCTTCAGTCGGTGAAGGATGGCGATAATAAAATGTTCTCCCACTTCCATTCGCTTGGATCTCTTTGAAATTCAATGATGTTGAATAGCCTTCTAACAAGTGCACTTCGCTCGTATCGATGCCTTCACCTCGAGCGAATTTCTTAATGTATTTCCCAAATTCATCAGCACCAAGACGAGAAATCCATCCTGTCTCAAGACCGAGTCTCGCACAACCAATTGCAAAGTTAAACTCAGCGCCACCTGCTCGGCGCTCAAAACCATTTACAAATTGCATTGGCCCCGTTGAATTTGGATTTAAGGTAATCATCGCGTCTCCAATTGTAATAACGTCTTTCATCTGGCTCCCCCTACTCTAAGTTCGCATGTCTTTCTTTCATTTCTTCTTGTTGGTCTGTCGTCAGCGCAACAATTACTGCATCTAGCACGATGTGTACAGATTGGTCAAATTGATTACCTAATGGCTGAATTGTTTTCGGCTCATGTGGCAGACGTTGTTTTGTTGCTGCTGGAATAAAGAGCCTTAAATCTGACGGATGATCATCACCAACACTCTTGTTCGCAGTGACGAGCACAACATTGGCGTTGGATGCTTTTGCTTTTTGTGAAAAGTTCTCAGTCCCCGATGCTGAGCCCGAAATGATGACTAATAAATCGCCGTTAGAGATGCTCGGCGTAATCGTTTCTCCTGTCACATACACTTCATAGTTCGCATGCATCAGTCGCATCGCAATGGCTTTTCCCATTAGACCAGAACGCCCTTCTCCGTGTATAAAGATCCGTTTAGCGTTCTGGATTTCATTAGCTAAAGCATTCATTTCGTTTTCGTTTAACTGCGCAACAACTTGTTGAATTTCATTAAGACAACGTTTAGCTGTATCTACAAATTGACTCATTTACATCGTCCTTTCTATTCTAAGAAACTTGGTAACCAAAGTGCAATCTCAGGGAAGAAAGCAACAATAAGAATGGTAATAATAATGACACCCACGTATGGAAGCAACGCTACAATTGATTTGCTGACAGATAGTTTTGCAATTGAACTTGCAAGTAACATACACAGTCCGTAAGGCGGTGTAATCATCCCAACAGCCAAACACATGACAATCACAATCCCAAAGTGAACCGGATCAACACCAAGCGTCTCAGAAGCTGGAAGAACAATTGGTACGAATAAAATCATCGCTGGTATGGCATCTAGAAACATTCCGACAAACAAGAATAATAGAATGACGGCTAACAAGAAGAATCCTGTGCTTGCGAAATTATCTTGGAAAAACCCTGCAATCATTTCTGGAACACGGTAATAACTAAACAAGTGACCGAGTGCTGTTGCAGTTGCTAGCGCAAACAACGTTAATGAACTTAGACGAATCGTATCAAATAGAATTTCTGGTAAATGTTTGATCGTAATCGAACGATACACGAACATCGCGAGAATTAACGCATACACACAAGCAAGAATGGCCGCTTCCGTCGGTGTAACAAAGCCACCGATAATCCCACCAAGAATAATAACAGGTGTCAGTAAGGGTGGAATACAATTAAGAAATTGCTTTCCAATATTCTTAAGACTTACCCGTTCAGAACGAGGAAAATTCTGTCGTACAGAAATAAATCCGACGAGTGCCATCATCGCAACACCCATAAGTAATCCAGGAATAACGCCGCCCAAAAACATTTGACCGACCGACACACTCGTCACACTTCCATAGATCACCATCGGGATGCTTGGTGGAATCAGCATACCCATCGTAGAAGATGCAGCGGTTGTGCCGACCGCTGTACTTTTGCTGTAACCTTCGCGAATCATGCTCGGAATTAAAATTTTCCCAACGCCTGCAGTGTCAGCTTGGCAGAACCTGAAATACCACCAAAGAACATCGAGACGACGATGTTTGCTTGTGCAAGCCCACCACGGATATGACCGACCATCGAAACAGCCAATTTAATGAGTCGTTCAGATATTTGTCCTTGGTTCATAATGTTTGCTGCTAAAATAAAGAGAGGAACTGCAAGTAGAATAAATGATTCTAAGCCTGAGAACATGCTTTGCAAAACGACTTGTAATGGAATTGAATCAAGCATCCAAATTCCTACAAAAGCGACAATTCCAAGTGTAAAGGCAATTGGAATTCCTAAGAACAACAATAAAATAAATAACGCTATGAGAATAATGCCTGTCATCCTACTTGCTCTCCTTTCTCTTTAAAGTTTTTTACGTCTTCTAACGCATTACCGATCGAAAACAACACCATCCCAAGACCAGAGATCGGTAACGCTAGCCACAAGTATCCTTGTTGAAGTTGCGGTAACGTATTGACTGTCCATTCCCAGAACAATTGAACGAGTGAAAAGCCGTAAATGACCATGAGCAATCCAAACAATCCAATAATGAGATGACTAAACAATTTTATATATAGCAAAGCTTGCCCTTTGAACTTCTCAAAAACATAGTCAATTTTAAAATGTTCTTGATGATACACCATCACAGAAGCCCCAAGAAACACCGTCCAGATAAATGCATACGTTGCAATTTCAGCTGGCCATAAGAGAGAGATTGTCGGGACGTACCGTGAGAGAAGCTGCAAGAAAATACACACAACAAAGACGACGAAAAACAACGCTGCCGCACGCATAAACACATATTCAATTCCATTTAATAATGATTTCATCATCACTCACCTCACAACTCTTCATCTGCTAAGTCTCGAATGGCATGAAACAACTCCATCGCATCAAGATCTTCAGCAATTCTTGCTCGAACCGGTTCCGTTTGTTCAATAAATGGTTCGATATCGACTTCGTTAATAATGGCTCCTTCTTCAACGAGCCGCTCCAATGATGATTCGGCAAGATCAAGATCTGCTTCCCGTGCAGAAATCGTCGCTTGTTCTGCTGCCCGTTCAATCATTTCCTGTTCTTCTTCAGTGAAACGTTCCATCACAACGTCCGATGTTAAGAAGAATCGTGTTGTAAAGTCATGGTCGGTTAACGAAATGTAGGGCGTAACTTCGTGATGACTCGATTGATAGACATTTGTAAAGTCATTCTCTGATGCATCGACACTCGATTTTGTAACGCTTGATACATCTCACCCCAAGCTACCCCTACAGGCAATGCCCCAAGTGCAGACCAGCTATCTTGAATTCCAGGTGAATCTTGTGTACGAATCGATACATTTCGTAAATCTTCAACTTCATTTACCGGTTCAAACCCATAATACTGACGAACACCTGCAGACCAATAGCCGAGCACTTGCAAATTCGTTTCTTCTTCAACAAGATTGCTCATCTCATCGCCGACTTCTCCGTCCACGACACGCAACCAATGTTCATAACTTGTGAACAAATACGGCATTGAAAATAAATCCACTTCACGCTGGACTTGCGTCATAAACCCAGGAGAAACGACAGTAATATCGACACCGCCTGTGGCAATGCTTTGAAGTAACGTATCTTCATTGCTTCCGAGTGTGCCGTTCGTATGAAGCTCTGCTGTAATCGCTCCATCACTTTCTTCTTCAATCGCTTCTTTAAATGCCCGGAAGCCGACTGCATATGGACTGTTCTCATCGAGTTGAGTAGCCAGAATTAAGTTCTTCGGGTCATCTGCACCAACGACATCTTGCTCTCCTCCACATCCTGCAAGGAAAAGGACCGATGCTAGACTACCGAGTGCTATTTTTTTTCATCATCTTGTTTCCCCTCATTCCGTTAGCACGAGTGTCGCAATTGTAAACTCGGCTCAAATCGGTACGTTTGTTTTTAGATCCCTTCGTGCCATCGATTTCTTCAAGTAAAAGCTCCGCTGCTTTCCTGCCCATCTCATATGTCGGCTGGGCAATCGCAGTAATCGCTGGATTATAAAACTCTGCAAACGTCACATCGTCGATCGTTAAAAGCCCAATCTCCTTAGGGACATCAATATCGTTCTGCTTCATCGTTTTTAACACTTCTTGAAGAACCCGATCGTTACCAGCAATGACTGCTTCAGGACGTTCGGTCGACTGAAGCATGTCGGCGAGCACATCTTGAATTTGATCGATGTTACTGCTTTGAATAAACTCATCGTGAATCGGCAGCCCTTGCTCTTCCATCGCAGCCATAAACCCATCTCTTCGCTCTTGCCTTGGTGTAATCGCACCTTCAAGTGAAGCAGTGACCAATCCTAGCCGTTCATAACCTTTTTCTCGTAACGTCTTCACAGCTAATGACATCGCTTTCTTATTATCGAAAAGAACGTTATTCACACGTACACCTTCAATAAATCGGTCAATGAATACGAGTGGATAATTCTCTTTTACTAACCCTTGGAACAACTCACTGTTAGCGTTCGTCGGGAATACAATTAATCCATCGACTTGCTTTGCTCTTAACATGTCAATATAGTGACGTTCTTTGTCAGGTTGGTCGTCGGCATTGCAAATAATGACGGTAAACCCACATGCGTGACAGTAATCCTCAATTGCCCTGACCACTTGTGTTGAGAAGTCATGCAAAATGTTGGCTACAATAACACCAATTGTCTTCGTTTTCTTTTGTCTCAAACTACGCGCTACACTATTCGGGCTATACCCAAGCTCTTCAATTGAGCGTTGAATACGATCTTTCGTTTCACTACTCATATAATTAAATCGACCGTTTAAATATTGCGATACGGTACTCTTCGATACACCAGCTTGACGCGACACGTCAGCCATCGTCACTTTCTTCATGAGACACCTCACTAAAACGATTTACTAAACCGATTTATTACACGGGTTTATTGTAACTCGATGAAAGCGGTTTTACAACGCCTAATTCTAAAAAAACTGTTTAAAAGGTTATCTTAGATGGAGTAGTAGTAGGTCATAATTGGGTTCAAACCACGAAAAAGACCTCTAAACCATGTCGATTGGTTTGAGGTCAAAAATGTAATTTATCCAACTAATATTTGTTCTTCGGCATAATGCACACGACTTTGATGTTGCTGATACGTTAATGCAAACGCCAAAGCTAATGGTCCTAACCGTCCAACAAACATCGTAATCATCATCAGTACTTTACCGAATTCAGTTAGCTCAGCAGTCAGTCCCATTGATAGCCCGGTCGTGCTAAACGCGGAGACAACTTCAAATAACACGTTCATAAATTGAACGTCCTGAATTCCTTCAGTCATCGTTAATATAAGTGTCATCAGTACAATGAAAAGTAAGGAACTTACAACAACAGCAAGGGCTCGCATCACCGTTTCTAATGCAATTCCTCGCCTAAATGCATGCACTTGATGACCACTTCTAAACGTATTTAACGTTGCCAAAATAATAACAACAAACGTATTGGTCTTAATCCCCCCACCGGTTCCACCTGAAGAGGCACCGATGAACATGAGGATTACAATAAAAAACTGAGATGCGACTAACATACTCGATATTTCAAACGTGTTGAAGCCAGCACTTCTCGGGGTTGCACTTTGAAAGTAAGCTGACCAAAGTCGTTCAGATAACGACATTGCTCGCGTCTCAGGATTGAACAGTTCAATCGCTAAAATAACAATAAATCCTACAACTAAGAGAGCTAAAGACGTGGTGAGTACTACTTTAGAATGTAGGCTAAGCTTCTTAAAGCGCCGGTTTTATATAGGTCAACGAGCACCATAAATCCTAGTCCACCTATAATAAACAATGCCGAGATTGTAATGTTTACAACAGGATCCCCAATGAAACCTTCTAGACTTTGATCGTTTAAAGAGAATCCTGCATTATTAAACGCAGCGATGGAATGAAATAATGCAGTATATAATGCATCGGATAACCCCAATTCTCCAACTAAACGAATGGTTAGGATTACTGTACTGATTGCCTCTAATGAAAGAGCCACACATAAGATAACGCCAGCTAAACGTAACAACCCTCTTCCAGACAATGATCGAGTCGTCGGTTGCATAAACTCTCGGTATTTTAATCCAGTAATTTTGCCGAGTATAATTGCAACGGAGACACCAAACACCATGAACCCAAGCCCACCAAGTTGAACGAGCACAAGAAGTACCCCTTGCCCAAAGGTAGTCAAATCGTGCCCAACACTAACGATTGCAAGGCCAACGACACAAACTGCTGACACAGACATAAACATCGCATCCATAATTCCAATGCTTTCTCCACTCGTAGAAGCTTGAGGCAACGAGAGTAGTATTGTACCAATGAGAATCAGCACTAAAAAAACCGATAATAATCCACTGCGGAGGATTAATGTGAATGTCTTTTCCATATACCTTCACCAAACGCACCTTCTTACTACAGAATCAACTTATTTAATGCTTTGTATAGTCTTTGTGTAACTTCTGGATCGCTTGATGCTTGCCTACAATCATAAGGATATCCCCTTCACGAATAAGGTCGTTCGCATTTGGTGATATGTTTACTTTTTCGAATTCATCTTTGATCGCAATAATAATACAGCCGTATTTCCGATTTAGATCCAATTCGAGAATTGTTTTTCCTCCCATCCTCGTGGAGCGCGAATCTCTTCCATATTATAATCAACAGACAGTTCGAGGTAATCAATTAGATTGTTAGAGCTTAATAAGTTTCCTAACCGTTTCCCCATATCTCGTTCTGGAAAGATAACATGGTCGCGCCGATTTTAGATAATACTTTCCCGTGATGCTCGTCTTTAGCCTTAGCCGTTATTCTTCCAACTTCCATTTCTTTTAACAATAACGTCGTTAAGATACTTGCTTGTAAGTCTTCTCCAATTCCGACAATGGCATGTGCGTATTTATGAATCCCTAATTGTTCTAAAGCCATCTCGTCGGTGGAGTCAATTTGTACTGCATACGTTGCATCACTACTGATTTCTTGTACGGTATGTTCGTCTTTATCAATTGCTAAAACTTCATGACCATTTTGAATTAATGTTTTAGCAACGCTCATTCCAAATCGTCCTAAACCGATAACAACATATTCACTTTTCATCTGGTTCTCTCCTTCACCCCATATTTATGTAGTAAAACAACAAAACCTGTCAAAAGGACATAAATATCCTAAACTGACAGGCTCCACCAAATTTGCTTGCGTATAGTTTTACTGAGTATAACGGAACATTTCTACAAAAACAATACTTCAATTAATAAATAAGATGCCGTAAACAACAGCAATCCATACACAATCATTTGAAATACCTTTGCATTTAACTTCGGGTACAATTTCTTACCGATGAACAACCCTAATAGTACGACCGGCAACGCATACAAACTATATTCCCAAACGACGAATTCCGTACCGATTGTCATCATCTGAGCAACAATTGTCACTGAGTACACACCAAGGAAGAACGTTAGTGTTGTCGCTCTCGTATAAGCTTTTGAAGCACCTGTTGCGCTTAAATAAATGAGAAGGGGCGGCCCCGGCATCCCGATACTGGAAGTGAGCATCCCTGATACCCCTCCAACAACATACTCCCGACTTCTCGTCGCAGCAAACGAGATCTGATTAAGTAAAAGAATCGTTAAAACGATCATAAGAACTGCAATCATCGCCTTTAGGGCATCCACATGCATGATTTGTAAAATAAAGATCCCTACCGGTAACCCAACGACCGCACTAGCCCATAAGCGTAGCAATACGCTTTTGTTAGACCCGCCTTTCACCGCTGGATACAAACAAAATGAAATGATCAACGAAAGCACTAAATTAATTTGAATTGCAACAACAGGATCAAACAGTAACAATAAAAACGGCGTAGCTAAAATCGAAAATCCAAACCCCGTACTCGTCTGTAAAATCGCTGCCACAAATACAATACTAAAGAACGCCAATAACTCCATACTTCCACCTTCTTACTATACTTTCAGTTTACCATAACCAACCAGCATAAAAGCGTCCCGAAAACACAATCCTACTTGTTGAGGGGGCGTTCTTTATGACACGTGGTCAAACGAGAAACAACAAGAGAAAAGACAAACGAAAGTTATCTCAAACTCCTGCTTATCTTAAAGAGACAGACGGCGAGTACGTCGAATATTCTGAGGAACTAGCAGACTTGGATGACTTAGTTGCACAGCGTAGAGCACAACAAGTAGAAGAACGTAACTCTCATTAATTAAAACAAGACCAACTTCGACTAAACGGAGTTGGTCTTGTTTTATCACTTAACGCCAAAGTAAAAACTCACAAACGTTAAAATCGTCTGCGAGCTTTTATTTTGGTGTCAAACAAATTTCTTCTGATTGATGATGAGTCAGTTCAACCTCACCATTCATAATTTCAAACGTAAGTGTATCTATGACGTGAGCAATGGGTTGTTCCTTCGTGTTAGACAAGAGTTTAATCGTCACTTCAACATCTTGTTCATTCCACTGAACATCAACAACATCAGCGTCTTGGGCTCTATACTCTTTTTCTTCTTCATCCATAACATAAGCAATCTCGTCCGCTAAAAGCGAGATAATTAATTGATGAATCGGTTCATCCCCTTGAAATTCATGATGATCAGGAAACTCAATGAGTGGTTGCGAAAGTAAAAAAACCATCGATGCAACCATTCCGAAAGCCCGCACAACAGCACCTCCTTTTTTGTAAGCTACCCTAATTTGCATCATCTTACTTAAGACAATTGCTGGCAAAGTCTACAAACCATTTGACCAAAACTGCTTTTGCACTTCGTCATACTTTTGATTTAATACTTCTATACGCCTTTCATTTTCATACATTTTTTTGTAATTCTATTTGCGAATGGACTCGCTTTTGGATCATGAAAGTCCAAAGAAATACGTGTATTCTCATCAGTATCCACTCCTATACTCTAAAGATACACAAGTGGAAAAAAATAAACGTCAGCTCCTAGGTTGAATTGCTTTCAGACATTGGTCGTAGTAAAACAAAAAGTAAGCCTTAGTCCTTTTGACTAAGGCTTACTTTACAATTCATTTATCGTGAGAACGTTAGTGCACTAAATATCATCGGTTGAATCCCGGTCAGACTTGTTGTCATCCGATCTCTTGGTGTCGTATACGTTGGTGGTCCTCCTGGAGCTGTCCCCCAATTCACATCAAGTACTTTCAAACCACTTCCCATATCTGAACCGAGAATATAATCACCATAAATGAAGACGCCCCACACGTTTGCTGCACTCGGTACGTAAGACGCTACTTCTCTAGGTTTATGAGGATTGGAAATATCAACGAGACGAATGCCATCGCTATAGTGAGATAAATAAAGTTTATCTCCTTCTACTTTTGGATCATGCACGGTATACGTACCTCGTTCACGTTCACCTTCTTTAATTTGTTCCACCGAATTATCTGAGCGAATATCACTAATTAACTCTGGATTACTCTTATCTGAAATATCATAAATGCGCGTATATCCCCATCCCCGTTCGAATTCTGGATCATCTGGGTCTGGCTCGAAAACCTCTCTCGTCTCAATAAGAATTGTATCGTCGTGGGCAAGTGCGGCACTATGCGCGGCCCCTTGAACATCACGCTCGAACGTCGTATGACCAACTACTTCTGGTTGATCTGGATTTCGAATATCCATAATAATCGTGCCTAAATCCCAATAAGAAATGTAGGCATATTCACCTTTTTTGTCCGTGATTACACTGTGAGCAAAAGCTGTACGCTCTGCACCGTCTTCATCTGTATAATTCATTCCATCGAAATCGTCAGCTGATACTAATTCACGTGGATCCCAATTGTATAAGTGCTCTGGATTAGCTGGATCACTTACATCAACGACCGTGAAATCATGGTAATCACCTTCGGTATAATAATCCGCATAGATGTTTGCTAAGAGTAGAATTGCCCGGTCTTCCTGAGTTGTTAAATACAATTCATGAGTCCCGGTCAACACGTCGACAGGCAATTCATAGTACCCCAGTTGCATCGGTCGTTCTGGGTTTGTTACATCATAAATGGCTGTACCTGATTGCTCCGTTTCATCTTGGTTATACTTCTGCAAACTAACAACCGCCAAATCACCCGTGAAGTGTGGCGTATCCACAGATTTCACAATCACCTTTTCCTGCCAAGTACCAGGAATATCATTAGCGAAAACTGCCACTTCTTCAGGGTTATGTGGATCGCTCATATCAAAAACACGAACACCTTCATTTGACCTTGCACCACGATGTGTTCCTAAGTAAGCATGATCTTTGTGGGCATACACGTCTGCTGTCGTAACACTTACGCCATCGATCTCCTCTAGTTCAACTGCCGCAATTTCTGTTACCTCTGTAAACTGACCACTATGCATCACAATTTCTGCTTCACCTGATGTGTGTTCAGGACCTGGTTCAACGGGTTTAACAATTCCTTGGCCATGTTCTTCAGGACCTAAGTTACACGCTTGTGCAATTGGAGCCCCAAAGGCAAGTGCTGCTGCAACACCAACAATCGTCGTATTTTTGACAAATCGATACAAAGAATCACTCCTTTTTTATTTAATCATGTTAATTTTACAAAATATTATGTTTAATTTTAATAGTATGATTATATGAACTTTGGTCTTAGTGAATCTTACGTCTCACTTATCGTATAGACCATTGTTACAGAGATCAGCAATATTGCTTTGGTCTTATTACTGATCTTTGATGGCTTTTTGAATGGCAGCTACGTATTGAAGAAAACGAGGAGTGATTGAACGTCCTCTCCCTCTTAATGTAAAGTCTGTGAAAAATGACCGACGCTCCCCCAAACTGACTTCCAGTTGTACACCTTGCCCTTGTTGATTTCGATTCACAATGTTTAACGGTGACGTGCCTTTAAGGCGATCCTGTGCCCATTTAACAGAAAATCCTTGGCGTTTAAGTTCAGATGCAATTTTTTTTGCTAGTGCAGTATCTTTTCCCCCAACCCAAGTCACTCGTTCATTCCCGTCTAAGCCATGAAAAGCGACCGTTACCATAGAACGCTCCACTACGTTCACAGCAATTGGTTCATCAAAATTTGTCGAAGTAAGATGCAACGTTTCATTGTTTTTACGCTTCAAACCTTCAAATACGTAATAGCCCCCACCAGTTACATTGGCTGTGTACATCGCAAGTTCACTCGTACCTGGTTCAATTCCTCCCCCGTGTGGAGCAATAAACATCGTGGGTCTAGCAATATATTGAATGCGATAGTTTCCTTTTTCATTTTGGCTTAGTTGTTTGTAATTTTGATAGAGATCCATATTGTTCACCACCTATATTAAAAACCCCCTCACGCGGTGTGAGGAGGTCTGGAATGTGACATATAAAAGTAGATCGCACAAGGCTTGTGGGCAAGCAAACCGTTGCTAGATCAGGGTGTGCAGGAACTACATCATTCCTGGCATTCCACCCATTCCGCCCATATCAGGCATACCAGCGCCACCATCTTCGTCTGGAAGATCAGCAACGACTGCTTCAGTTGTTAGGAATAATGCAGATACAGAAGCTGCATTTTGTAGTGCTGAACGCGTAACTTTTGTCGGGTCAACAATTCCTGCTTCGAACATGTTTACCCACTCATCAGTTGCTGCGTTGTAACCAACACCAATTTCTTCGCCTTTAAGGCGCTCAACGATTACGGATCCTTCAAGACCTGCGTTATGAGCGATTTGACGAACTGGTGCTTGTAGTGCGTGAAGAACGATGTTCACACCTGTTGCTTCATCACCTGTTGCTTCAACTGCTTTTACTGAGTTGTAAACGTTAACGAACGCTGTTCCACCACCAGAAACCATACCTTCTTCAACCGCTGCACGTGTTGAGTTCAAGGCATCTTCAATGCGGAGTTTACGCTCTTTCATTTCAGTTTCAGAAGCAGCACCAACTTTAAGAACTGCTACACCACCTGAAAGCTTCGCAAGACGCTCTTGAAGTTTCTCACGATCAAATTCAGATGTTGTTTCTTCAACTTGTGATTTGATTTGGTTTACACGGCCAGTAATTTGGTCTGGTTGTCCAGCACCTTCAACCACTGTCGTGTTGTCTTTTGTAACGACAATCTTCGATGCGCGACCGAGTTGATCAATCGTTGCAGACTTAAGATCATGTCCAAGATCTTCTGTAAGAACCGTACCACCAGTAAGGATTGCAATGTCTTCAAGCATTGCTTTACGGCGGTCACCAAAGCCAGGAGCTTTAACAGCAACAGCATTGAATGTTCCACGAAGTTTGTTCAACACGAGTGTCGCAAGTGCTTCACCTTCAACATCTTCAGCGATGATGAGGATCGGGCGATTTTGTTGAACAACTTGCTCAAGAACTGGAAGGACTTCTTGGATGTTTGAGATCTTCTTATCTGTAATAAGAACGTAAGGGTTCTCAAGTTCCGCTTCCATTTTCTCGTTGTCTGTTACCATGTAAGGAGATGCATATCCACGATCGAATTGCATACCTTCAACGACTTCAAGTTCAGTTGTAAATCCTTTAGATTCTTCAACTGTGATAACACCGTCGTTACCAACGCGGCTCATTGCTTCTGCAATGAATTCGCCTACTTCTTCGTCGTTTGCTGATACAGAAGCAACTTGCTTAATGGAATCGCGACCTTCAATCTCGCGAGAGATCTTTTGAAGTTCTTCAACAGCTACTGCTGTTGCTTTCTCAATTCCACGACGAACGCCCATCGGATTTGCACCAGACGTTACGTTTTTAAGTCCTTCTTGAATCATCGCTTGTGCAAGAACTGTCGCTGTCGTAGTACCGTCACCAGCGATATCGTTCGTCTTGCTTGCAACTTCAGAAACGAGTTGAGCACCCATGTTCTCAAAGTTGTCTTCAAGTTCGATTTCTTTAGCAATTGTTACACCGTCATTTGTAATGAGTGGTGAACCGAACTTCTTCTCAAGAACGACGTTACGACCTTTAGGTCCTAGCGTTACTTTTACCGTGTTAGCTAGTTTGTCAACACCGCTTAGCATTGCGCGACGTGCATCTTCACTATAACGAATATCTTTAGCCATAATAGCAACCTCCTAAAAATTAAAATGAGTAGGTGTTACGCCTACGATAATCTGTATTTAGCCAATGATGGCAAGAATATCACTTTCACGTAAGATCAAGTATTCACTGTCTCCGTGCTTCACTTCAGTACCTGCGTATTTAGAAAAGATAATAGAGTCGCCTGCGCTTACTTCTGGCGCTACTTTCTCACCATTTTCAGTTACTCGGCCAGTACCGACAGCAACTACTTTACCTTCTTGCGGCTTTTCCTTTGCAGAATCTGGAAGAACGATTCCGCTCGCTGTTTGCTCTTCTTGTTCAATTAGTTCAATAACAATACGATCACCTAATGGTTTTAACAAGGAAAACAACCTCCTTTGGGTTATGTGGTAAGTAACTTGTTCTGACAACAGCTACTATCATTACGTTATTAGCACTCACATTAGCCGAGTGCTAATTCCAGTTTCTATGATAAAAGTTTCGCCTAAATTTTGCAAGCCCCTTAATGATTATTTTTTTTATGATTTTTGGAATCGGACAACATCTTCTTCACCATGCTACAATATGATTGATAGAAGTTCATGAACTTTCACATACTGATCTAAAGAATGACATCAAAGGGGTTTTGACCTTGAGCTACACCTTACGATATTGGTTAATCGGTGTGACATTTTTAGTTGCACAGTTTGGTAGTGTTGGCTTCGCGATTATTTTTGCCTAATGGGGATGGAACCAGGCGAATCATTCGTGTATTCGATCGTTCTCGCATTCGCTCTAGGGGCCATTGTTATGCTGTTCTTAATCCGCAATGCCAATCCACTTATGCGCGCAGATCGTCCGCGTTCCGGTGTAGGCGTTACAATCGGATTGATCTTTCTCGGTGTTCTCCTCGCCATCGTCGGTCAACAAGTCGCGTTCCTTATTCAGTCGGCGTTATTCGGCGTCCCTGCCGGATCAGAAAACACAGCCATGTTATTAGACATGATGAATTCATTCCCGATTATGCTACTTGCGGTCGTCGTCTTCGGACCGATTATGGAAGAAATTCTTTTCCGACAAGTTATCTTCGGTAAGCTGTACAAGCATATGAACTTTTTCTTTGCAGCTGCGCTTAGCTCACTAGCATTTTCTGTCGTCCATATGGAATTCTCGAACATCCTCGTCTACGCAGGTGCTGGTTTTGCATTTGCATACGTGTACGTAAAGTCCAATCGCATTATCGTTCCAATTATTGCACACTGCTTAATGAACGCCTGGGCAGCTGTTCCGATTCTCTTAGAATACCTCGGATATGACGTCCTTGACATGATGGAGCAAATGGAACAGACGACACAACTCATTACAGGCTGGCTAGGATTGTTCCTATGAGAGTTTCGCCAGCAATCTTAAGCTTCCTTTATTTTTTCGCAGCAAATTTGTTTGTCTTGTTCGCCATTTTACACGTACAGGTGGAAGGTTGGGATTTCATCGCGTTCATGTTCATTGCGATCGCTGCAGTGGATTACATGCTCACGTGGCATCACGTCAAACGAATGCGTTCCAAGACTTCATCGCACTAATAAAAACCCCCGCACAAAAGACGTGTTCTTTTGTAGCGGGGGTTTTTGTCTAGGTGATGTGATCGAGCAACACGTAGTTATGAATTTTGGCGACGATCGTCCCCTCCTAAATCCAAAAAAACCCCAAGGCGTCAACTGACGCTTCGGGGGTTACTCTGTATAATTGTCTGCCATTTCTCGTTGTGCTTCTGCCTCTTCCTTCAAACGTTTGCGATAGACAGCTCGTGAGATGACTAAGCTCAGTTCGTAGAGAAGAAGTAATGGTACAGTGACCATGATGTGCGAAACGAGTTCTGGCGGCGTAATAAAGGCTGCAATGACGAGCAAACCAAAGTACGCGTACTTTCGGATTTTATGGAGAAACATCGGTGTGATCAGTCCGAGTCTCGTTAAGAACATAATTAGAACAGGAAGTTGGAACAAAAACCCAAATGGGATCGTTAATCGGAATAAAAATGAGAAATATTCCTTAATCCCGTACTGCTCTGTAATATTCAACGTTTCCCCAATATTCGCTAGAAACTCTAGCAAATAAGGAACAAGAATATAGTAAGCAAATGCAATTCCACCGAGGAACAAAATAATCGCAAATGGAATATACGATAACGTAACTTTCCGTTCCTTCTCACCGAGTCCCGGGGCGATAAATGCCCACGTTTGGTAGAGAATAACTGGAACGATAATAATGAGACCGATGACAAATGCGAAGTTAATATACACTTGCAACGGGTCCGTTAGTTGAAATGCGTTCATCGGGAAGTCTTGTGCTTGCGGAATGTTTTGTAAGTATTCGATGACGGTCGGAGCCATTAAGAATCCACCGATCATACCGACCACTAAAAAGATCGCGGTAGTAATCACACGTTTTCTTAATTCTTCAAAATGGGCGAGAAAAGGCATGTCTCGTTGGTTCTTCATCTGCACCCGTCCTTCTTTATGTGAAAAGCGTTTGCCTTACTTTTCGTTGTTATTCTTCTCATTTAAGATGTTTTGTGTTGCTTTCTTGAATTCTCGAACTGCACTTCCTGTTGCTCGGCCGACTTCTGGTAGCTTGTTCGGTCCAAAGACGAGGAATGCGGCAATGAGAATGACGATAATACTTCCAAATCCAATATTCATGGTGACTTCACTCCTTATTTACGAAAGTGGATAATGCTTAAGGAAATATACGAGTGATTGTAACTCGATTGACAAATCAATATGATGAACACGAATGTGTTCTGGCACGCTAAGGCGTGTTGGAGTAAAGTTCAATATCCCTTGGATCCCCGTTTGTGCTAGTCGGTCTGCTACGACTTGAGCAGTCGTTGAAGGAACCGTAATAATTGCTGCACGAACACGGTCATCAATCTCACGTTCTAGCTCATCCATATGATCGATCTTCACACCGCCAATACTCTGTCCAACGAGCTGACGGTCTACATCAAAGGCACGCACAATTTGCGTGCTATTATTTTTTTGCAAAATTGTAATTGAGTAATGCTTTGCCTAAATTCCCGACCCCAATTAATATAACATGAGTTGTCTCATCTTGATCGAGTGTTTTACGAAAAAAATGACAACAAATATTGAACATCGTAGCCATATCCTTTACGACCGAGTGCTCCAAAATAGGAAAAATCACGTCGAATCGTTGCAGAATCAATTTTCACGGCCTCACTTAGCTCAGTTGAGGACACCCGAAGCTTTCCAGCTGCATGCAAATTCTCGAGGTATCGAAAATAAAGTGGCAAGCGTTTCGCAGTAGCTTGTGGTATTTTCTGTTGTTCGTCCATAGGCATGCCCTTTCCTTTCAAACTCTCATGCTTCATTATAGCACGATTCAAAAGGGACCGCTTCCTTTGGTATCATTCAGGCTTGACCAGACTAGGAATGTCTTATACCTTTAACTTAGCAACTTCTGTCTAAGGAATGAGACAATTGATTCTATTACAATGTGATCGCGTGACCAAATCCTTTGGTGTGGACACCATCCTACAAGATATAAAGTTAGAAATCAAAAGTGGAGAACGTGTCGCACTCGTTGGAAGAAATGGTAGCGGAAAAACAACACTATTAAAGATTATTACGGGTGAACTTTCCTATGATCACGGAGACGTGATCATTCCGAAAGCAGTCTCACTCGGCTTTCTCGCACAAGATACAGGGATGAACTCTTCAAAAAGCATTTGGGACGAAATGCTTTCGGTGTTTGAAGGGACCATTCAGCTTGAAAAAGAGCTGCGTTCTCTTGAAGAACAAATCGCTGATCCTGCAGTCTATTCAGACCAGACCAAGTACGACGACATTATGAAACTTTATGATGCGAAACAAGAAGAATTTCAATCTTCGGGTGGCTTTCGCTATGAAGCTGATATTCGTAGTATTTTAGCAGGTCTTAACTTTGATTCTTTTAGCTATGATGAACCAATTCAAAGTCTTAGTGGTGGTCAGAAAACGAGGCTCGCACTTGCGAAATTACTTCTCACTAAGCCTGATTTGCTCATTCTTGATGAGCCGACAAACCACTTGGATATTAAGACGCTGACGTGGCTTGAGAACTTCTTAAATGGTTATGACGGAGCTGTACTCGTCGTTTCCCATGACCGTTACTTTCTCGACCGTATCGTGACGAAAGTTTACGAAGTCGTGCATACGAAGGCAAACGTGTACCACGGGAACTATACAGACTTTCTCATCGAACGCGAAAAACAAGCGGACCTTCAACAAAAAGCCTACGAAAAGCAACAAGGTGAAATTGAAAAGCTTGAGACATTCGTTCAAAAGAACCTCGCTCGAGCATCTACGACGAAACGAGCACAAAGTCGACGGCGAAAACTAGAAACGATGGATCGTATTCACGCACCTCAATCTGATCAAAAAAAGTGCAACGATCGCCTTTTCGATTAAGGAGAAGAGCGGAAACGATGTCATTCGTGCGAAAGATATTTCATTCTCATACGGTGATAAGCCAATTCTTAACCAATTGCAACTCGCTGTCAGTCGTGGTGAGAGTGTCGCGTTTATCGGTCCAAACGGAACAGGAAAATCAACACTACTCAAACTGTTGGGTGGTCGCTTTCAACCGACTGAAGGCGAGATTATGCTCGGCAGTAAAGTAACCGTCGGGTATTATGACCAAGAACAGTCCGATCTCAACTCTAAGAAAACCGTTTTACAAGAGTTGTGGGATGAATACCTCATGTCTATGAACGGGATATCCGCACGGTACTCGGGCGTTTTCTTTTTACAGGTGATGAAGTCTTAAAGCCTGTCAAAAGCTTGAGCGGTGGCGAAAAAGCTCGACTCGTTCTTTCCAAGCTCATGATGAAAGAAGCGAACTTGCTGCTGTTCGATGAGCCAACAAACCATCTCGATTTAGATAGTAAAGAAGTACTTGAGGAAGCGTTACTTGATTATCCTGGAACGATGATCTTCGTCTCACACGACCGTTATTTCTTAAACCGACTCTCAACACGCACACTCGAGTTCCAAGATGGTCAGCTCGATGAATACCTTGGCAATTACGATTATTATATTGAGAAAAAGACGGAAGAAGAGGAACGAGTACGTCTATTAGAACTTGAACAAGAAGAACATACACCTACAACGACCGAAAGTAATTCTTCTCAAGTCGCCAAACAAGACTTTATTCAAGGAAAAGAAGACAAAAAAAGAAGCACGTAAGCGCCAGCGTCGTATTGATGCCCTTGAAGCGGAAGTTGAAACACTCGAAGAGCGGAATGAAGTGTTGCAAGCACAATTGCTACAACCTGATGTTTATGAAGACTACGCAAAAGCGACTGACGTTCAAAACGAGCTCGAACGGAATGAGAAAATGATCGAGCAACTTCTAGATGAATGGCAAGAGTTGCAGACCTAATCGTTTCGTGCTACAATTCATCACTGTTGTATAACCTCAATAATATGGTTTGAGGGTCTCTACCAGGAACCGATAATTCCTGATTACAAAAATGTTACGCATTTCATTTTTGTAATCAGGATTTTTTTATGCCCAAAATCCGTTTACAAAATGACAGGCGAATTTCTTTTGTAAAGGATGGATCTAGATGAATTGGAGAGTTTACATTCTCGCCGCTGCTGCATTTTCTGTTGGTCTCGTCGAACTGATCGTTGGTGGTATTTTACCTGTCATCGCTGACGACCTTGGGATTACAATTGCATCAGCAGGTCAACTCATTACTGTTTTCGCACTCGTTTATGCGATTAGCGCACCTGTGCTCATCTCAATGACCGCGAAAGTGGAGCGTAAGAAACTGTATTTATGGGCGCTTGTCATTTTCACGCTTGGAAATATTATGACATTCTTTAGTACTTCATTTGCGCTCGTCATGATCGCTCGAGTGATTACAGCGATGAGTACAGCACTCGTTGTTGTCTTATCACTGACGATTACAGCTAAAATTGTCAAACCTGAACACCGCGCCAAAGCGATTGGGCTTGTCTTTATGGGTATTAGTTCATCCCTTGTTCTTGGTGTACCCGTCGGAATCTTTCTGACTGAAGCATTCGGGTGGAGAACGGTCTTCCTCGGAATTGCATTGTTATCGTTTTTATCTTTTCTTCTTATTAGTTTATTACTTGAGAAGATGCCAGTGGAGAAGGTAGTCCCTTTACGTGACCAAATAAAATCACTCGCATCTGTGAAAATTAGTACGGCACATTTAGTGACGCTCTTTATGCTAGCTGGTCACTATGTCGTTTACGCGTACTTTACACCGTTCTTAGAAGAAGCCTTCGGTCTAGAACCTTTATGGGTCAGTGTGGCGTACTTTATTATCGGTGTTGCATCCATTGGCGGGAACGCATTTGGAGGAATTATGAGCGATAAGTTAGGCTCTAAACGTTCCATTTTAACCGTCGTTTCTGCATTTGCGATCGTGTTATTGTTACTCCCTGCACTAACCGGATATCTTGTCGTCTTCTTACTCTTTGCAGCACTTTGGGGTGGACTAAGCTGGGCGTTAACACCAGCAATGCAAAACTACCTTATCCAATCTGCACCTGAGACGTCTGATATTCAGCAGAGCTTAAATACGTCTGCGCTTCAACTTGGAATTGCAATGGGTTCTTTTATCGGTGGTCTCGTGTTAACATTCACCGGTTCAATCTATACGCTACCGATGTTTGGCGCTATGCTCGTTCTCGTTGCGTTAGCGTTTGCCTTTATTTCACTCAGACAACCGTCGACTGAAGTAGCTAGCCAATAACGGAACATAAAAGGAAGCGACCGCTTTAGGTCGCTTCCTTTTTATAGAGAAAAACCAGCGCATATTGTTGGAAAATGGCTAGCTACCTCTTCCCAATCACATCTTCAATGGCTTCCATAATCTCATACGCCCCTTCCGACTGATTCGAACAGACAACAACTACAGTCTCATTTTCTGGGTAATATGCCGTATGAAAACTCACACCTGGGTCGTACCCCATTAAATGATAACGAACGATTTCCTTCTCACTTTGATGAATCCACAAGCCATATCCGTAATCGTCTTCGTCACCTTGTACATGAACCTTGAGTAACTTCTCAGTCATTGATTTACTTAACAATTCCTCTTGCATTACTTTGAACCAAATTTTCGCTACATCATCAACAGTGACGTAAGCCCCGCCATCTGCGCCTCCTTTAGCTGGAACTGAATAGATGTTTGTTTTATAGCCTCCATCAGGCAAATTAATGTATCCACTAGCTGTCGATGGTGGCAAACGATCGAGCTCAAAGTAACCCGAATTGTTCATGCCTACTTTAGCGAAAATTTCCTCTTGGACAAATTCAGCAAACGGTTTTTTTACTAATCTGCTCAATCAGCCACCCAAGAAGAATATAACCAGCATTGTTATAGTGAAACCGCTCCCCGACAGGGTGTTTCATTGGCTGGTCTATAAAGAGAGGTAAAAAGCTCTCGACGGTCCTTAACCGATACATCGGGTTTGTCACCCATAATTCCTCAAAATCATCCATCTCATCTTCATCAAAATAATCAGCAATACCTGATGTATGTGTTAATAGATGATGCACGGTAATCTCATCACTTACATGGGATGCAACTTTGTCTAAGTATTTTTTAATCTTCGTCTCAAACGTTAACTCCCCTCGCTCAACGAGCATACAAATCGCAATTGCTGTGAACCACTTACACCCCGACGCAATCCCGTACTTCGTTTCTCGATGATTGGGGATGCATTCAGCACGGTTCGCATACCCGTGATCAGCATAAAAGAGTGTTTTTTCATGTTGCTGAACTAGAATGGAACCAGAAAAGTTCGTATGCTGTTTCAACGCATTTACAGCCTGAAAATCATGATGAGTCACCATTTCTTCCTCCTTCTGAAAGATCGTTACAGTTACAATTCTTTAACGAAAGAAGAATTCCTTTTCTTAACCTTCACAAAAGCGACTTGATCTTACCATAAATTGGTGCGAGTGATTTTTGCTATTTCACCATACACTACGACCATGGAGGTGATACATATGGCAAACAACAACCAACTCGTTGCTCAAGGTGCTCAACAAGCCATTGACCAAATGAAAGCGGAAATCGCATCTGAATTCAACGTTCAACTTGGACCAGACACAACTTCTCGTTCTAACGGTTCAGTTGGAGGAGAAATCACAAAACGTCTCGTTCAAATGGCTGAACAGCAATTAGGCGGACGCAGCTACTAATACATCTATACGTAAAAAACACAAACGGTACAAACCCGTTTGTGTTTTTTTATCGTTTACGTTCTACTCGATTTCTTTGGCTTTCTAATAATAGAAGAAGGCCAAAACAAAAATACAAAACCAATAAACAATCCAAATAATGGATAATACAAAATATCAACATAAGACATAATATAAATCACTGTGAAGATAAAATAAGAGATGTACACCGAGGAATCTGAGCCATGCTTAAAAATGTACCACGTCGTCACGATGGCATAACCAAATAGTAATAGGGTAGTCCAATTAAATTGATAGTCTTCTAGATAACTTAAAACAGCAAATCCAAGCGTAAAGAATGGGTAAAACCATAAAAGTCCTGCAATTAAAAAGCTGACCCTTTCATAGTTCTCCACTTTAGACCAGCCATAACGATAAAGTTGGTCAAGTTGTTCTTGGTGTAACTCAACGTCATGAACCTCTTTGAGTTCAGCACTACGCGCTTTAGTAGTAGAACCATGTTCATTCTTTTTAGACTTGAATAAGCGTTTTACAATTCTCATCTCTTCTTTATCTATTTGATTAAGATCTTTAATTTCGACAAATTGCCCTTCACCGTTCGAATAATAGGTCGCTTTGTTCTGATAAATCAATGACGCTAAAAACGTCTCGATTAACTCTTTACGATTCGGTGCACCCATTGATCTAAACAAATAAAAGAACGGATCCACATCACCTTTAAAGCGACGATCTAATTTTTTATATCGTCTTATAACTCTGGCGATGTAACGCCAGATCCTCCCAACAATAACATAGACACTCAATAACACCGAGACGATGATTAAACCATATGTAACAATCGTTAAAATAAATTCGAGCATACCGCTTTGAACACGAACCACTGACTCCTCATTAACATAAATCCAATCATCAACAAACTGATCAGCCTCGGGTACAACATCAAACGGAACGCCGACTTTTAATGGTAAATAGCCTATTGAAGAAAATCGGTAATAATCGGTCGTATACCTAATTGAATCTCGTTCAATAAAACGAAGCAAATCGAAATTTTCATAATAATGATCCTCGAAAATGTTCAATGGTTTGCCGTTTTCCGTTTGGAAAACAATCTCAAATTCATCAGTGACATGGTGAACAATATCGAGTACAGATGGATTCATCATAGGAATTGTTGCCAAAGATTCTTCTGGAGCATCTTCTGTATAATACAAAACATCATCCCATACTGATTCCACAACAAACGTCCCTTGATGATCACTTAAGTCAAATACAAAACCTTCTGACGTTTCTTCACCTTGAATTCGCGGTGCCTCATCATCTGCAAACGATTTATACTGCTCAGTTACATAAGCTTGGACGTCAATCGGTTGAACCTGAGCATGAACGTTATAGATCAACTGTTCATGATCTCCATTTAACTTAAATGCATGCTCAATATAGACTTTCCCATCTTCTTGTACTTCTAATGTAAGCACAACTTTTTCAAACTCTTCTTCGTGTAGATCTACTGCTTGCACATCTGAATAGACCGTAAAGGCAGAAGCATCAACACAAGGATCGACATAATTATTGCATAATTCCTCATTACAAAAGTCCCTTCTTCTTTGCCATACTTTTTTTTATCTTATAAAAAGAAGAAACCTTTTCCAATAGGCAAAAAGAGGCAAGTCCTAAGACTTACCTCATTTGCAATGATAAGTTCGGCACACCATTTAACGTGAGTGCCGCGATATTTTTCTTTTTCCATTCTACGTGCGCAGCCGCACCAATCATGGCTGCGTTATCTGTACAAAGTGATAGTGGTGGTACAATTAACTGTACGCCAATCTTCTTCATCTTCACTTCCATCGCTTCACGAATTGCAGAATTGGCAGCAACACCACCCGTCAAAATCAGTTGCTTCGTATCGTATGACATTACCGCTCGAGCTGCACGTTCAACGAGGACATCAACAACACTGCGTTGAAAACTCGCGGCTATATCTGCTTTATTAATGTCTTCTCCACGTTGTGTTCGGTTATGAACGTAGTTTAATACCGATGATTTAAGCCCACTAAAGCTGAAATCATAGCTATCTTCTTCAAGCCAAGAGCGTGGAAATTCAATCGATTCCTCACCCTCTTGCGCCAATTTATCAATTTGCGGCCCTCCAGGGTATGGCAATCCAATTGTACGAGCGACTTTATCATACGCCTCACCGACCGCATCATCTCGTGTTTCACCAATAATTTCATAGTCACCTTCGTTCTCCATATAAATGAGGGACGTATGACCGCCTGAAACGACGAGTGCCATCGCAGGGTACTCAATCGTTTGGACAAGATTTGCCGCGTGAATGTGCCCAGCAATATGATGAACAGGTAACAAAGGCAAGTCGTTGGCATAAGCGAGTGCCTTTGCCGTATTGACACCGACGAGTAAAGCGCCAACAAGCCCTGGTCCTTCTGTTACAGCAATTGCATCGAGATCAGCATAGGTGAGTTCTGCTTCTTCTAAAGTCTTTTTAACAATCGTTGTCATGTTCTGAACATGATGCCTTGATGCAACTTCTGGTACGACCCCACCAAATTGTTCGTGAATGGCAATTTGAGATGCCACTTGGTTACTTATAATTTCTTTTCCACCACGTACAACAGCAGCTGCCGTTTCATCACAGCTCGTTTCAATGGCTAGAATTGTCGGATTGTTGCCCACTCCGCATCGTCCTTTCTACATCTCCAAAGTCATCACATATGCATCTTCATTCGTATCTGTGTAATAGCCAACTTCAAGCCCCGTTTTGACAAATCCAAAATGCTGATACAGCTTTTGGGCACGGTGATTGCTAACGCGTACTTCTAACGTGACTTTTTTTAACCCCGTACTTCACTGCTTCATCTAACATGGCTTGAAACAGCTCCTTGCCAAAGCTATGCCCACGAAACGACGAATGAATGGCGAAGTTCGTAATATGGGCTTCGTACATCACAATCCACATTCCACCGTAACCAACAATTTGTCCGTGTGTCTCGATGACTTGGTAATTTGCAAATGGATTTTTTCCGAGTTCATTTAAAAACGCTTGCTCTGACCAAGGCATTGTAAAAGCATCGCGCTCTACAACGAGTACTTTCGCAATATCATCCAATTGCATCTTACGAACAGTTCGAGGCAACGATTGTGGATTTGTCATGATGATGACTCTTTCTTTATATTCTTCTCCGCTTCTGCCAGTTGCAAATATCTTGGGACCACTGCATCTACGTTCGTTGCTGCTTCCTTTTGACTTGCAATCCTTAACACTTCACTTGGCTTTGTCCGATTATCACCGGTTGCACCAAATATGGCATGCTCACCAAGTTCATGTGTAAGCGTTTCGCGGTGCAGATCTACATCCAAACTCAAAAACAACACCGAGCGTTCCTCTTTTTTTCAGCTCTTGTAACAAGTCTTCCAAAAGAAGTAGACGCTCTTCTTTGTACACAGTCAATGCTTCATCTTTCACTTCATACACCCCTGCATACACTTGCCCACGTCTTGCATCAATAAAAGAACAAACTAGACCTTCGCGATACTTGCCATTTGAAGCAAGTGTTTCAAGTGTAGACACTTCAACGAGCGGTACGTTAAGAGAACTTGCCATTGCTTTCGCTGTCGATACGCCAATTCGAACTCCTGTATAAGATCCCGGCCCGGTTGTTACTGCAATTGTCGATAGTTGCCTTGGCTTAAGTCCAGCGCTTTTTAACACAAGGTCAATGCCCGGCATTAACCGTAGTGAATGATTGGTCTTTTCATGCGTCGTCCACTCCGCACGAACCGTTTGACCATCTCCAACTGCCACCCCTAATACGTATGTGGACGTGTCCATTGCTAATATCATTGTCCGAACTCCTTTAGAACCTGTTCAAATCGCTCGTCTACGCCTTTAAACTGAAGTTGTCGCTCTTCATCACTCACTCTAGTTAACGAGATTCGTACGGTATGGTCTGGTAGCTCATCTTCAATGATCGATGCCCACTCAATGAGTGAGACCCCTTGTCCGTCAATCACATCAAATAAACCAATCTCTTCACCTTCGCCGTCACCTAAGCGATATGCATCAATATGATAAAGCGGAAGGCGTCCTTCATAGTGCTTTATAATCGTAAACGTTGGTGAATTAACATTTCCTTCAACGTGCAGACCTTTGGCAAAGCCCTTGCTAAAATGGGTTTTGCCCGCTCCTAGATCACCGTCTAACGCAAATACATCCCCAGGCATTGCTACTTTTGCAAGTTGTTCACCAACGTACATCGTTTCTTCTACATGTTTTGTATGAATTACGTATTCCGCCATGGTTCTCCCTACTTTCATCCATGCTTGTAGCCATCACGGGAAAGGAGTGTGGTTTGGTCATGTGACGTCATAACGACACCTTCGCCTTTATGAATGACCGTTCCAATTTTCGTTACTCGCTCTCCTATTTCCTTTGCTATTGTTTGAAGCGGCTGCCAATTGTCACGAGCGACAGTGCCTAGCAATTGAAAGTCTTCCCCACCGGTAAGAGCCATCTCAATCGCTTTTTGTTGACCAAAATGTTCGACCAAACCAGCAGAAAGTGGTATTTCCTCTTCAATCAATTCAATTTGAACATGACTACTTTCTGCAATTTCCCAGCTTTCACTTGCTAGACCATCACTAATATCGTTAAGAGCAATTCTCCACGGTAAACGGGAAATCTCATATGCCAAAGCCGTGTGCATTGCAGGTTTCTGATGCGCGGCTTTCCAATGTTCTTCTACATTCTCACCTTCTAGTAGCTGATGCAGACCTGCTGCAGAACCACCGAGGTCTCCTGTAACAAAGACAACATCGCCAACTTCAGCATGACTTCGCAACCGCGCTCTTCCACAGTCCACTTCGCCAATCACAGTCACAGAAAGGTACAAGCCTTCTTTTGACGTGACACTATCGCCACCGATTAACTGCACGTTTTCATTACTAGCGAGCTGTTGCATGCCTTCATAGATCGCTAAAATCTCATCATCGGTCCAATCTTTAGGAACTGCAATCGTAACGAGATAATAGACGGGAATTGCTCCCATCGCAGCAATATCACTAATATTCACCGCAAGGGCCTTATAACCGATATCACTCGGTTTCATCGTCTCACGAGTGAAATGGACACCTTCTGTGAGCGTATCTACACAAGTGACGATGTCTTTACCACTCGTTGGGGTGAAAACTGCAGCATCATCACCAATTCCAACCTTTGTTGAGGAGTGGTTCACGTTTTCTAATCGTTGTATTTTGTTAATGAGCCCGAATTCGTCCATTAGGGCATCTCCTTATTGTCAATGTCGAACATTATTTTATCATAATACGAAGATGGATGTATTTTTAGGCATAAAAAAACAAACGATTTGCCGTTTGTCTGAGTCGTTAGTTATTTAATTTACTAAAGATTGGATGTCGAATGACACTTCCATTGGATACTAGAATCTTTCCTCGCTAAGAAGCAAAAAAAAACGACGTAGTGTCGAAAGTTAATTGGTTGCGGGAGGAGGATTTGAACCTCCGACCTCCGGGTTATGAGCCCGACGAGCTACCAGACTGCTCTATCCCGCGATATTATGAATGACCTGGCAACGTCCTACTCTCACAGGGGGTTGCCCCCCAATTACCATCAGCGCTAAAGAGCTTAACTTCCGTGTTCGGCATGGGAACGGGTGTGACCTCTTTGCCATTGTTACCAGATCAGTGTGACTGTATTGCCCTGCGCCACGTTTAATAATATATCATGGGGTTTTACATAACGCAAGTGTTTTTAAAAACTTTTTTTATTTCTTTGCTTTAGATAATGCACTTTGCAATGCTTCACGAATCTCTTCGGAATGCTCAATCCCTACAGACATGCGGACTAAGCCGTCTGTAATGCCTAGTTTTTCTTGCAAAGGTTTTGGTATACTTCGATGAGATGTTTTTAAAGGATAGGAAACCGTTGTTTCAACTCCGGCTAATGTTGGAACGATTTTAATCCATTGCAACTCTTTAAAAAAATGTCTCGATATCATAGCCAGCCCCTAAATCGAAACTTACCATCGCACCGTTTCCTTTGTCGCTCAAATTCATAGGATAATAAACTTTAACCCCTTCTTGCTCACGAAGGTATGCGGCTACCGATGCTGCATTCTCGCTTTGTTGCTTCATTCGTACAGCCAGAGTTTTTAGACCACGTACCGTGAGCCATGCCTCAAACGGACTCACATTCATCCCGAGTTGAATGACCCGCTTCTTCGCTTTCTCCATCCATAGACTCGTTCCTACGAGCACGCCTACGGTCACATCACTATGACCCCCAATATATTTCGTAGCACTATGTACAACTAAATCTGCACCCAGTGTCATCGGTTGCACGAAGTACGGCGTCGCAAATGTATTATCGACCATCACTGCAATGTTATGGTTCTTTGCAACTGCAATCACTTCTTTTAAATCTTCGACTCGTAGCAGTGGGTTTGTTTCCGTTTCTGTATAAATCAACGTTGTTTGGTCCGTAATGGCGGCTTCAATTGCGCCTGGCTCATTAAATGGTGCTGTGTTAACTGTTACGTTCCAATCTGTTAGGAATTGATGAAACAAATCATACGTCCCACCGTACACATCTTCAGGGATCAGCATATGATCACCAGGTTTTACGACCGCCAACACGCCCGCTAAAATTGCAGACATGCCGCTTGACGTTGCAACGCCTTCTGGTGCCTCTTCTAACTAGCAACCATTTTCGCTAATTGATCCGTATTGGGATTTCCGTACCGCGTGTACATATAACGCTCTTCATCGGTAAAGAAACTCTCCAAGTCATCTAAATCTTGAAATGAAAATGCTGACGTTTGATAGATTGGAGTCGTTTTACTATGTAGATCATTTTTCTTTCCTGCTTGTTGGTGGATCGCTTTGGATTCGAAATACTTCATCGTTCCCACTCCTTTTTCTGAATAGTTTACCACAATAACGCATCATAGATATAGATTCAATTTCTTTTAGATACGTGGAATAAAAAAAACGACTAATCCATTTAAAAAAAGGCGCTCCACATTACTAGAGCGCCTTCTCTCTATTCATTACGATACTTTTTTTCCAAACATCCCACTCACCAGAATGACTTGGATTCTCTCCGCGTGTCCACCATTTTGCTTCGTAGAGCTCTCCTTCGTACCATACGCGGTCACCTGCCGTGTACGTTACCGTCTGCGACCATTCTTTGTACCATCGCCTTCATCTGGTTGACAATCAGCACAACTTGCCAGACGTCCCATTCACTTGAGTTCTCTGGGTTCTCACCTACTGTCCACCACTTTGCTTCGTAGACAACATCATTGTGTGTCACTCGATCACCTTTCGTATAAACGTCCGACTGTTGCCATGTGTCGTATTGACAACTGACAGCGTCTTCCTCAACCCAGGCAAAGTGATTCGCATCTCGCATACCAGGCGTTCCGAAGTAACGCTCAAGCGAACCTGTGATGACAACTTCTTTTTGCAGGTGATCTGGATGATCAACGAGGTTCAATCCATTGCGTACTGGCGTCTGATTAACCAATTGTACTGGTAACATGTTGCTTCTGTCCGTTTCATCTGGATCATCAGCTAGTAACAGATTAGACGGTGCATGTTCGCCTTCACCTAATACGACTTCATTGTTTTGAATACTCCCTATGATATATCCACGTACCGCTCGTTCACCTTGATTGTTCTGAAGAGCTTCTGCAACCGTCCATGTTCCTGTTGGATCTGGTTCAACGTCTTGACCTTCAATTGTAATTCTTGAACCTTCTTCATAATTAATTGGACCGCTTTGTTCCGTTACATAATCAACGACTTTTTGCCATACCGGTCCTTTTTCTTCAATGAGCTCACCGAGATTATAGAAGGAATTGCTATGCATAAAATCATTGTAAGCAACCACATAAGCTTCATCTTCTTCTAATTCTGAACCATCAGGAAGAACAATGTCTACACTCTCAAATCCACTACCAGATTCTTCTGGTATAAGCGTATAAGATAACCCAGATACTTGCAGGTCCACGCCTTGATGATAATTCGACTGCTCTAAAATCACTTCCTCAATGCGTTCACCCGTTGTCTCAACAACGACAACTTCATTCCCAAACCCGTCAAGAGCTTCGATTTGTTCATCTGTAATTTCACCAGGAGGGATTTGACCCGTGACCGACGAAGCATTCAAAAATGCAAAATCAGCATCTGTATCGTCGAGGATACTGTCCGTATATAAATTACCTAAACCAACATCTTGGAAAGCTTTATTCTGCGAATAGAGTCCCGTTTCAGTTGAACCAATAATCGTACCTGGAATTGGTCCCGAAGGATCGATGGTAATGGAGATACGTTCTCCACTCGCATAATCCAACGTTTCACCTTGATCGGTCAATGTTCTTGCCCAATCAGTCATGGCATCCGTCATGAAGCTACCGTCTCTTGTAAGACCTCTCCTTCGAACTCATAACCTGAACCACCCGTGCCGATGTAATCAGCAACAGCCACTGTATACGTTTCTTCATCTTCTAAAGGTGAACCATCGATTGTCATGTTCACATCTGATAACTGTCCAGTCATCCCTGTAAGAATTTCATATTCCATGCCTGACACTTGCAAATCGATTTGGTTACGTCCGTCACGGCTATACGAATACTCCAAGACATTTCCAATTGCTTCACCTGTCATTTCAATCGTCATAATTTCATTTGCAAACGGCTCAATCGTATATATTTCATTTAATGTCACGTCACCACTCGGGATACTATCGCGAATTCCCCCGTTGTTTGTAAATGCTACGTCTGCTTCTGCCCACTCTCTCATTGCATCGGTCCAGAAGTTTCCGAGTGGAGCGTCTTGTTGGAAGCGTCCATCACGGCTTAATCCATTCTCAGAGTACCCAATAACTTCACCTAACACTTCGTCCATCTCTGAGTTGTAATGATCAATAACCGCTTGTACATCTTCATTCATCGTATCAAGATCTGCGACAGGAACGAGTGTACCGTCCACTTCAGTCACTTCATTGTTCTCAATTGCAAGCGTAAGTTCGCCAAGGTTGTTTAAATTCGAACCGGTTTGAACAATAGGCGTCCCGTTTACGATTTGAGGAGAGTTCAATGTTGTGTGAGAATGTCCACCGATAATAACATCAAAATAATCAACATCTTCAGCCAATTGTCGATCTTCGTTATATCCGATATGTGTGAGTGCAATAATGACATCCGCTTCACTCGTTAACTCTTCTTCATAAGCCGCTGCAACTGCTGCATAATCACTTTCAAAGGTCATGCCCTCAACATTCGCTGGTGCTGTTGCTGGCGGTGCTTGTGTAATGCCGAGTATGGCTACAGATACCCCATCAAGATCAATCATTGTATACGGTTCTGGATTGTCTACGCCTGTATCCCCTGTATCGACATTTGCCCCAAGCCATGTAGCGGTAGACGTTTCCATGTTGTTGATCAGATGGTCTTGCCCGTAATCGAATTCATGGTTTCCGATCGTTAGCACATCAAGATTCGCCTCATTAAATGCTTCGATCATTGGAATGCCATAGTTCAAATCAACGACTGGGTTTCCACTTGCATAATCTCCCGCATCTAAGTACAAAACATTGTCGTACTCTTCACGAACTTGATCAATGTAACCTGCCGCTTTACCAAAGTTATCAAACGTTGCGTGAATGTCATTCGTATGTAGAATCTTTAAGACTTCATTTTGCTCTGCATCTACCTCACTTGATATAGCTAGTGTGGCTGTCAAAGCTAGACCAGCTAGTGCTGTTGCTTTTGAATAACGAACAATTCTCCCTCTCATAAACTTGCTCCTCTCCGCATAGTCGTTTACAAGTTAAGAATAGCAAATGAGTGGTTTCATTCGTGAATAGAAGAACAATTGATAAAATTAAGTTACTAAGGCCTGGTTTTATAGACCTAAACCTCAGGAGTTCTTGTTACTTTTATCTTACACGAAAAATAAATGCGAAAACTGATAAGGTCTTCGCATTTATTTCATTAGGCTCGATTCGCCGCATCTTCTTTTCTTCGTTGAATTTCATCTACATACTTTTTATAATGTTTATCAAGCGTAAAGAACAACAGGCAGATGAACATTAGAATTGAAATAATAATCGGTAAATAAATCCCAATGAAAATAATAGTTTGTATAGCTAAAGACGATTGTTCTGCTACGGTGCCAAGGTAACCTCCAAAGCTTAATAACCATCCAATGGAAGCTAGTCCTATCCCTGTACCAACTTTAATCCCGAAACTCGCCCCACTATTCACAAGACCAACTGTCCGTTTACCGGTTTTGTATTCGCCGTATTCTGCCGTATCATTAATCATTGCAAATAAAACAGCAACGTCGGCATCACACCTACCGCTGCAATCACATTACCAATTACAATAATGGATACATCAAACGGGTTAATAATCTTAAATGCATTTCCAAGAATACAAATAATAATCCCAATTAAAACCGTGTTTCTCTTCCCGAACTTTAAAACAAACGGACCGACAAAAAACAAGGTAATAACCATTGGCAAAATGGACGATATGCCAAGCAACGGATAAATGCTTTGGTTTTCTAATACCCATGTTGCATAGTAAAGACCAGATCCTTGGTTAACAGCGATTAATGTATAAAACAATATGCAATACACTGTAATAACAATCCAATATTTGTTTCTGAATAATGCGGAAATCCCCTCTTTTACACCAACCGTCTCTAGGTTAACAGGGACCACTCGCTCTTTCGTTTTTAGAAAGGTGATATAAAGTAAAACGACCGCAATGGTTGCATAAATGATAGCGACTGTTGTCCAACCAATTGCTGATGCAAGAGGTTGCGTGATGACTGTAACGATTAAAGCTCCTGATAAGTTCAAAATAGTTGAATAAATGTTTGCCATCGAACGACTTTTAGGATCGAGTGTTAACATTCCCATAAGAGACTTGTACGGAATTGAAATGAATGTATACATAATAATAAATAAGAAAAAGGTGACGTACGCATACATCACTTGATTAGAGATCGCCATTTCCGGGACTGAGAACACAGCCACAATCGCAATCCCTAATGGTACCGAGCCCCAAATTAACCACGGCCTTGCTTTACCGTGCTTTGATTTGGTTTTATCGACCGCAACGCCCATTAAAATATCCGTAACACCGTCAAACACGCGACTTACGAGCATTAAAGTCCCTACCACGCCCGCAGCTAAACCAACAACATCTGTATAATAAAACGTTAAAAATGTCCCGACCATCGTCCATAGAGAAAACGTTGCATACGCACCAAAGCCATAAAACCATAATTCTTTTTTTCGGAGGTACTTGCATGTCCAAATTCGGTTGGACCCGTGAAGTGATCTCTCTGCTTAACATATGATCCCCCTTTTAAATTAAAGCGCTTACATTATTGATTATTATGAATATTATCATATAAGCAGCGCTTTTCCTATATTTATTTCATATTGTAAGGGAATCTTTTTACAGCATTCATTCAAAATCGTATCCATTTAACGATTAACATAAGGTAGGGGACTCATCACCTAGAATGAAAGTCTGGACCTCATCACACATAGAAATGTTTCATTACACAATACCAATCAATTCTCATTTTTCCTCTGTTGAATCTCGTTTAAATAAGTCGCATAGTGTTTATCAAGCGTAAAAAATAGCAAACAAATAAACATCATCACCGAGAGGACAACCGGTAAAAAGATAAAAATAAATTTAATGGATTCTAAAGCTGATGGCACTTGCTCTTCTGCTGTACCAACGTATCCTCCGATACTCAGCAACCAGCCAATTGAGGCTAGCCCAAGGCCTGTCCCCACCTTTATACCAAAACTAGCTCCACTATTAATTAATCCAACAGTACGTTTCCCCGTTTTAAATTCGCCGTATTCCGCTGTATCATTAATCATCGCAAACAAAACGGCAAACGTTGGCATAATGCCAATCGCTACAATGACATTTCCTGTTAATATAATTGCTAGACTATACGGATCAATGACTTTAAACACATTGCCTATCATACAAATGACAATACCGACTAAAACCGTGTTTCGTTTACCAAAACGATGAATGAGTGGTCCTACAAAAAAACAATGCAATAATCATCGGCAAAATTTGAGTGATTCCAATGAGTGGATAAACTTGTTGATTATTTAAAATCCATGTCGCATAATAAAGACCTGAACCTTGTACAACGGCAACAACGGTATAAAATAAAACACAAAATACTGTGATCACAACCCAATATTTATTGCGGAATAAAGACACTAATCCTTCTTTTATTTTGACAGGTTCACTATTGACTGAAACGACTCGCTCTTTTGTTTTTAGAAAGGTAATATAGAGCAAGACTATGGCAATCACTGCATAAATCACAGCTACTGCCGACCAACCAATTGCACTTGCTAACGGTTGCGTGAAGACCGTCACGAGCAACGCACCTGAGAGATTTAATATCGTGGAATAGATATTCGCCATCGAACGACTCTTCTGATCAAGTGTAAGCATTCCCATTAACGATTTATACGGAATCGCAATCAACGTATACACAGCAAGAAACACGAAAAAAAGTAACGTACGCATAACTAATTTGATGTGAAACAGAGAGGTTAGGCACAGAAAACAAGCACACAATGGCAATTCCTAGCGGTAACGAACCCCAAATCAACCAAGGCCTCGCCTTGCCGTGTCTGGACGTTGTTTTATCGACAGCAACACCCATCAAACGTCCGTTACCCCATCAAAGATTCGGCTCACAATCATCAATGTACCGATGACCCCTGCTGCTAATCCAACAACATCTGTATAATAAAACGTTAAAAATGTCGAAACCAATGTCGACAACGAAAATGTCGCGTAGGCCCCTAATCCATAATACCAAAGCTCCTTTTTCGGCGGTACTTGCATGTCCATCGTTTGCGAAATGATCGGTTTCACTTCTTGACTTAACATTGCACCCTCCTTTTCATGAAGCGCTTACATTACTTAATATTTTGAATAGTAGCATAGTTATAATGCTTTTCCCATCTTTATTTTATTGATCCAACAGCTTCGACAATCTTTTCTACATACGAAAGACCGGTCGCAATTGCAACCGGTCTTTCTGTGTTAGTGGTGTTTCGGATGAAATGTGTGGCAATCGGTTTCCATTCGCTCGGTCGTTCGATCTTCTGCGTTTGAAACGACATAAATTCGATCCGCTTCGCAATGGTTACCTTCGCCCCAGTGAACACAGTTTTCTACTTCACACAATACTTCTTGAGCCATTGTCATTCCTCCTCACGAGCTAGTGTAGACAAGTGAAAGAGATTTTACACATCAATGCAATAGCTTATTCGTGACGTAACGCCTCGATTGGATCGAGTTTCGCTGCTTTATTCGCCGGTAACAATCCGAAGACGATTCCGACAAACATTGAGAATCCGACACCGAGTAAGACAACTGGAATGGAGACGAGGAATGGCCATCCCGCGATGAGCGAGACGGTATTTGCAACACCCGCTCCGAGCATAATTCCGATCAGTCCACCGATTGTTGTTAGCGTCACAGATTCAATTAGGAATTGAAGTAAGATATTCCCTCTCGTTGCACCGAGAGACTTTCTTAACCCAATTTCACGCGTTCGCTCTGTTACTGATACGAGCATAATATTCATAACACCAATTCCACCAACGAGCAGTGAAATGCCAGCGACACCGCCAATAATCATCGTCGTAACGTTCGTCACTTGCGAGATTCCTTGTTCAATCTCTTCCATATTTAATACTTGGTATTCACCAGAAAGAGTCGATTGATCGTTAAGGTAATTGGTCACTGCATGGCTTGCTATCTGTATATCATCAGCGCTGTTTGCTTGTACGTTTAACATGTCCATGTTGTCCGTGCCATAAAGCATTGGCCATGAAGACTGAGGAAGCAATACTTCATCAACTTGAAAAGCGAAGAAGCTTTGATTCTCACGTTCATGTACGCCAATGACTTCAAACGGTACACCTTCGATGTTAACAATTTGACCGACAGCTTCATCATTGGTCGCAAACAACTCTTCAACAACACCTGTACTTAATGTAACGACTCTTCGTCCGTTATCTACATCTCGGTTATCAAGGAGCCGACCTGAAGAAGCTGTAAACTCATTTAAGTCATAGTAATTCTCGTTAATGGCGAGGATTTGTGCCCCTGCGGCTTCTTGATGATAGACAACGTTCGTTGAATTATATGCATAGGCAATCACTTGATTAACAGAAGGCATTTCTTGAATTGCCCGTAAATCCTCGGTTGTATACGCGACATCGTCATACGCATCATAGTCCATTAACTCTTCATCTGGAGGCATATAATACACTTCAAACGTATTGTTACCACCACCAGCAAATTGTGAGGTCAGTACTGCCTCCCCGCCTTTACCAATTGCTACTACTGTAATGACAGAGCCTACCCCGATAATAATCCCGAGCATCGTAAGCATGGATCGTAATCGGTGGCTCCATAAAGAACGAAGGGCCATCTTTACACTATCGAGGAACGACATACTCATGCCCCCGATCTTTAATAATCTCACCGTCACGAACAGTTACAATTCGCTTTGCATAATCTGCGACTTCTTGTTCGTGTGTAACCATAATCAGTGTAGCTCCCTCATGATGAAGTTGTGTGAACAACTCCATAATTTGAGTTCCTGATTTGGAATCAAGAGCACCTGTTGGTTCATCTGCTAAAATGAGACTCGGTTCATTAATTAACGCTCGTGCAATGGCAACTCTTTGCTTTTGACCACCAGATAACTGGTTCGGTAAATGGTTGACACGATCTTCTAATCCAACCTTTTCTAAAGCAAGACGCGCCCGCTCTCTACGTTCTTTTTTTCTTAATCCCGCCATAAATGAGTGGTAATTCTACATTCATCATCGCCGAAAGCTTCGGTAAAAGATGAAACTGTTGAAAAACGAAACCGATTTGAGCATTGCGGACTTTTGCCAACTCTTTCTCAGGTTGTGATGCCACATCGGTCCCATGTAGTAAATATTCACCTGAAGTCGGTTGGTCAAGGCACCCAATCATATTCATGAGCGTAGATTTTCCAGATCCTGATGGACCCATAATCGCGACAAACTCATTTTCTTCAATTTTAAGATGAATATCATTTAAGACGTGAAGCGTTTGATCCCCGTTTTTGTACTGCTTGTCAAGATTCTTCAGGTGGATCATTGACGACTACCTCCATGCCTTCATAAATCGTCTCCAATGGTTCTAAGTCAATTACGGATTCGCCCGCTTCAAGACCAGATAAGATCTGTACACCTTGCTCATTGGTAATGCCCGTCTCAACCGCTTGCATTCTAGCAATTCCCTCTTCTACTTGATAGACATAATTTTCTTCGTCACCAGTAAATTCGTTGTATACGGTCTCAATCGCTGAAGCTTGTACAACAACCGCATCGGCTTCTGCCTCAACTTCGAAGTAAACGTTCACGTGAAAACCGTGTAATAAGTCTTCAGACTGATCATGCAATTGCACTTCAAACGGATATGACGTTACATTTGAACCTTCAGCTTGGATTGACTGTTCTTCATCCGCAGGTGTTGAGCCTAACCGTGCTAAAAACCCTTCGAATGTCTGATCAGGTAGTACATTCGCTTCAACTTCTACCTCCATCTCCTCATGGAGTTGGATAAGATCATACTCTGTAACCGTTCCGTTTACGTTCCAAAATTCATCGGATTGGATTCGAATTAACGGTTGTCCTTCTTCGACTTCATTCGGATAGTTGGCGTGTTCTACAATCCCGTTTACATCACTATATACTTCATGAAGTTCTTGATCTTCAAGATATGCGATCTCTTCTTCTTGTTCGCTATACTGTAAGTTCGTGAGTCGTCGTTGATACTCCATCGCGTCACGTTCATTTTCAAGTTGGCGAATAACTTGGTCCGTTTGATCGAACGGATCATCATCATCACGATTACTTCTCTCTGTACTAATTTGTGACTCGATGGTAGAAATTTGATCGTTTTGTTGTTCCATTTCAACCATCAAACGATCAAGGTTGTTACGAAGCGACACGAGCTGACGTGTGATTTCTTGATTCTCATACGTGATCAGCACATCGCCTTCAAAAACCTCTTCGCCTTCATTAACGTGAATATCATAAACGGTACCATGCTGAGCTTCTTCGAAAATCGCCTGACTTTCTCCTGGTTCAACGCGACCATTTGCAATAATGGTATCGTATAATGTTTCTTCACTAGTAAGTACGTTCGTTACGACGACTGGGTCATCTGTCGTCATACCTTCAGATAAAATATAGCTATTTCCGACCATAAGCCCACCAAGCATTAGTAAGCCTATGAGAATCCCAATTCTCTTTTTCATGTTATTGCACCCCTTGCATCATTGAGAAATAGGTGTAAAGAGCAATAAGCGTCATAACAACGAGATAAATAAGCGTTGTCGTGAGTACTATGTAACGTGTGCTCTTGGCAGTGTTCACCTTAAGTGCAAAAACCTGCACGATAAAACACCCGATTATAAGGAGGTTAAACTGGCCAAAGAAAAACGATAAAAACGATTCATCAAAAGCCAAATGCGCCAAATAACCGAAACTTGTTACAGAATATTGATGCTCCAAGCCAAACGTTATGTAATAAGGCAAATCAAGAAGCAATGTTACGATATAAATCGGCAAGAAATAGCTGAATATTATAAACAGCCTCTTAAAACCTACGTCTTTATAAAAGATCCAAAATACGAGAGCTAATAGTAACACGGCAAGAATAGCCATACCGATTGCAAACACACCGCTTAACGCCGTTACAACCGTCACCAACATCGACGCTTCATCGTAGCCAATCATTCCTGCCCCTTCAGCCACAAAGGTCTGAATGAGATCTTCTCGGATAAACCACTGACTTAAGAACGTCAGAACCCCGACTAAAAGTGCACTTACGATTAATCTCCAAGCTAGTCCTTTCGTTGCTTCTGATTCTTTTAACGTAGAAAAATGGCTTTTCGTGTCAAAAAGCCCACGCAAAAACTTAACGTGATGGATCATCTATGTACTCCCCCTATGTAACAAAAATCAAATCGTTAGATTTATTATCAAAAAAATACTAATCCTTTCTTATTATGACAGATTTCTCATTGTGTACAATATCCTTTATAAAATCTTATTATAAGAAAATCATATAAAAAATGGCAAAAGCCTAATGCTCTACGAATAGAACATTAGACTTAGATTGTTAATAACTATTTTCTGTATCTTCTAATGTGACTTCATCAAACACGAAACGAGAGTTTGCATATCGTTTGAAGCCGTCCACATGCTCTCCAACCGCATCAATGTTTTGTGTGAAAGAGATGTAATCGACAGGAACTTCTTCAGCAAGTAGTGCTAACGCTTCATGATAGAGCTGTTCTCGTTCGTCGATGTCTGTTTCATTTCGAGCTTCTTCAATAATGGAATCAAATTCATCATTCGTATAGAAGCTACGATTCCCTGGTGCTCCGTGGTTTTCTGAGTGGAATAAGGAGAACATGGTAGCATCTGCATCAACGGTTCCAGAAGACCAACCTAGCAAGAATAAATCATGTTCCCCATTGGTCAATGCATCGAGATAAGCCGCCCATTCCATATTCTCGATCGTTACGTTTACACCAATAAGACTGAGTTGATCTTGAATGACCTCTGCAATTTGAACACGTACTGCATCCGCATCATTTGTCCATAAATTAATGGATAACTCCCCTTCAGAAAAACCCGCTTCTTCTAGGAGTTGTTCTGCTCCCTCTGGGTCATAATCAATTGGTTCTTGGTCTGGGTTACTACCAAAGACAAGATCGTTAATAGGACCCGTTGCTTCGCTTGCATAGCCTTCATAGATTCCTTCAATAATAACTTCTGTATCAATTCCTTTTGAGATTGCTTGTCGAACAGCGACATCATCAAGAGGTTCTTTTTGTGTATTAAATCCTAAATAGGTCATAGACAACGTATCATTAATTAAAGGCTCCGCATTTTCAAGACCTTCAACGCGTGAGATGTTTACCGGTTCGATTCGTTCAATCGCATCTGCTTCACCATTTTCAATCATCGCAATTCGTGTTGATTCTTCTGGTACGACCTTAAATGTTACTGAATCCAAATGAGGGTGCTCACCCCAATATTCTTCATTTTTCGTAATGACTAGTTCATCCCCTTGACTCCAGTTTTCAAATTTGAAGGGGCCTGTACCAACAGCTTCAATATCTAAATTCACATCGCCTTCAATCGCAGCAGGACTAATCATGCTTCCGATATTGTGAGCTAGATGTGCTACGAGTGGGGCAAAAGGTTTCTCTGTGATCATCTGTACCGTGTGATCATCAACAACAACAACCTCTTCAATATCCGTTAGGTAATCAGCTCTTGGGGCAGCAGTCTCTGGACTAAGAGCGCGTTCAATATTTACTTTTACTGCCTCCGCATTAAAAGGCTCGCCGTCATGGAATGTAACATCTTCACGAAGAGTAAATTCCCACGTTAATTCATCGAGCTGTTCATAGTCACTAGCAAGCCCTGGAACAAGCTCCATATCCTCATCACGCTCGACTAATGTTTCATACATCGTCCAGTTCACAACATTCGATGGAACGTCACCTGCCATATGTGGATCAACCGTTACAGCATCAGCCGGTACCGCCAAAATAAAATCGCCACCTTCTGCTGCTTCACTTTCAGTTACCGTTTCTTCATCTTCACTTGCACTTGATGTTACTTCTGGTTCTGCATCATCTGAACAGCCCACTAATGCGAAGGCAAATGCCGTTGTCGCTGCTGTAAGTCCTAGTTGCTTTTTCATCTTCTGTCCCCCTCAATTAGCGATATAATTTCTCTAGAAATTCTGCCATTGCTGTATATGCGGTTACTTGGTTTTGGATTTTTACGATGCCATGCCCTTCATCTTCAAACCGAATGTACTCAACAGGATGATTTCTCGCCCTTAATTCTGTAATCATTTGCTCCGTTTCACCAATGGGTACTCGGGGATCATTTGCTCCGTGAGATACGAGTAATGGAGCTGTAATCTTCTCTGTATGGTGAATCGGATCAATTTCATCGAAAAATAAACCGTCTTCTTCAATCGTTCCATACTCGCTTTCACGAAGCTTTCGTCGCCATGGTCCTGTATTTTCTAAGAAGGTTCTAAAACTCGAGATTCCAACTAAATCAATCGCGCCTGTAAACACATCTGGGTAATGTGTAATCGCCGCAAGTACCATAAACCCACCATAACTACGACCGATGACAGCCACCTTAGATTCATCGACAAACGGCTCTTTCTTCAAAGCGTTCGCAATCTCAATTAAATCTTGCACAGAATCCATTCTTTTTCTTACATCATCTAAATGGATATACGTCTTGCCGTATCCCTTACTTCCACGTACATTCGGCGCACATACGACATAACCTAATGCAGTTAACGATTGAATAACCGGATGATACTCCGCTTTTGTCTGCCCTTCTGGTCCGCCGTGTACCCAAAACGCAAGTGGTGCATCTTCTGTAAGCCCTTTAGGCTTGTATAAAAACGACGGAACATTTAACCCATCAAATGACTCGATCGTATAAATCTCTGGTTCGACGAGAGACTTCTCAAAGTTAATATCAACCGATGTGCAATACAAACGCTCTAATTGTCCGTTTTCAATTGACCATTTATAAAGATCCGATGTTCTCGTAGGACCATTAAAAACAAATGCAATCGTTTTTGAATCACTAGACCAAGACATACCAGAGATTGTTCCAATTCCTAAATCAAAGGAACGTGTTTCCCCTGTAGCTAAGTGATACACTTTACCTCGATCGATTCCACCTTCATTGACGGTATATGCAAACCACTCTTTCTTCTCATCAACGACTAAATTCTCAATGTCCCAATCTTCCTCAATCAAAAATGTTAATTGTTTTGAGTGAAGGTTGAACTTCGCTACAGTGATAAACTCATGTTGATGATTTGTTAATAAGTAAAGGTCTTCACCTGTTTGTGAAAAGATCGGTGTGTCATAAGAACTGATTGCTTTATCTTCAAACCACCAGTCAACTTCACCAGTATGTAAATCTAACAAGCCGACGTTGTTATACAAGTTAGTAAACACTTCTTGAACAACTAGTTTCTCATTACTCGGATGCCAGCCTAGAACACGATACGTGCCATCCCCTTCATACACTCTCGTAGCAACTTTGCTCTGAAGGTCCATCGTATACAAATCATAATAGTAGCATTGCGCTCATTGCTCGCATAAGCAATCGCTTTGCCGTCTGGCGAGCTGCCACCAAACACATATAACGCATCATCTTGCTTCGTTAATCTCTCAATTTCTTTATGTTCATCCACGTAATATAGTTGTTGTCTTTCATTTCCTTCAACATCCATCCCTAGAATAAAAGACTCACTGCGAGGAACTTTCTTAAAAAAACTGAATTCTATCATTTGTCTCGAGCCACTGTGAGCTATGATTTGCTTCCTCATCATACTTCCAAATTTGAGGAAGATCTGTTTCATCGCTAATATAAAACAAATGATCCCTTTGATAAACTGGATTCTGCACCTTTGACACTTGCAAATAATTCAAAATACTTTCTGTAGCAACCATACTTCACCATCCTTTACCTTCTATTTTCTATATGTAAATGGTACCTCATGATAACAAATGTCAGAAAAAACAGCAATATCATTTGTGAAATAATCTTACATATATTTTCTAACAACTATTACATTTGAAAACTATTAATAACAATTACGAC
>NZ_BAXL01000027.1:0-46629 GCF_000698185.1 Geomicrobium sp. JCM 19055 | reverse complement strand
TCTGAACACCAGGTTTCCTGGTGTTTTTTTTGTTTTGAGGAAGAAAGCTCTAGTGTAGACAACTAGGGCTTTCTTTTTTTTATTTGTTACGAAAGAAAAGGCTACCAATTGGTAGCCTTTTTTTTACTGTATTAGAACTGTTCAGTTCAGTAGAGCCTGCAAGAGCTGTCGTGGAAGAAGTACCAGAAGAGATCGTTTGTGCGACTTCATCAAAGTACCCTGTACCAACTTCACGTTGATGCTTTGTTGCAGTATAGCCACGAGACTCAGCTGCAAATTCGTTTTGTTGTAGCTCAGAATAAGCTGCCATTCCGTGATCTCTGTACTTTTCTGCAAGATCAAACATGCTGTAGTTCAATGAGTGGAAGCCAGCGAGTGTAACGAACTGGAATTTGTAACCCATCTTTGCAAGTTCATCTTGATACTGTTCAATTGTTGCTTGGTCAAGGTTTGCTTCCCAATTAAAGGATGGGGAACAGTTGTAAGCAAGCATTTTGTCTGGGAACTTCTCATGAATGGCATCTGCAAATGCTTGAGCTTCTTCAAGGCTTGGCTTAGACGTTTCACACCAAATCAAATCCGCATAAGGTGCGTACGCAAGACCACGAGCGATCGCTTGGTCAATGCCTGCTTTCGTTCGGTAGAACCCTTCAGACGTTCGTTCACCAGTAATAAATGCTGCATCTGCAGGATCGATATCACTCGTAATTAAATCTGCTGCATCGGCATCAGTACGAGCGATGAGTACTGTAGGAGTGCCTGACACATCAGCGGCAAGGCGTGCTGCAATTAAATTCTGTACGGCGTTTTGTGTAGGAAGTAGAACTTTACCTCCGAGGTGACCGCATTTCTTCTCAGAAGCGAGTTGGTCTTCTAAGTGAACGCCAGAAGCACCTGCTTCAATCATGCCTTTTACGAGTTCGAAAACATTTAATTTTCCGCCAAATCCAGCTTCAGCATCCGCGACAATTGGCACGAAGTAATCAATATCGCCTTTGCCTTCCATATGTTGAACTTGATCTGCTCTGCGCAATGCGTTATTAATTCGCTTTACGACTTGAGGCACCGAGTTTGCTGGGTATAAGCTTTGGTCCGGGTACATTTCACCTGCAATATTAGCATCGGCTGCTACTTGCCACCCGCTAAGATAAATCGCTTTCAATCCAGCTTTTACTTGTTGAACAGCTTGATTACCTGTCAATGCGCCGAGCGCATGTACTTTATCCATAGAGTGTAGTTGAGACCAAAGTTTATTTGCCCCTGTTTTTGCAAGTGTGTGTTCAATTTCAAGAGAGCCGCGTAGTTTAAGCACTTCCTCTGCTGAATAAGGGCGCTCGATCCCGTTCCAACGCGATTCATTTTCCCACTGTTGTTGCAATTCTTTTTCTGTCGTCATGTTTCCCAACTCCTTTGTATTATAACAGTTAGTTCTTATGCTATTTAATATATAACAACAAACTCTGTTATGCAACACTTTTTCGTCAATTCATACAATTAATTTAATTTATGGACAAAAGAACGATAAAAAAACCTTGATCACTTAGGATCAAGGTTTGGAATTTTTTTAGTTAAGAATGGTTACACTTACGGTTTGACGACCGAAGTTCAATGCTTCTTCACGAGTTGGAACGTGAAGGTCGATTTTGTTTCCGTTAATTGCACCACCAGTGTCTCCAGCAATCGCTTCTCCATATCCTTCTACGTAAACGCGACTACCGAGTGGAATGACATTAGGGTCAACGGCAACGACATTGGCATGCGGATCATTTCTTAGATCAATCCCTGTTGCTGTAATTCCTGAGCATCCATCACAATAAGCGGTATATGCAGTTGCTTCCATTTGAATCGTTGTTCCTTCTGGACTGCTTGACGCGTTGCTGCTTTGTGACTCAGTCGCTGTTGCTTCTTCGGTACTTGCTGATGCCGTTTCTTGCTCAGGTTCTTCACTTGTTGCAGGTTCTTGTTCTGTTGTAGCAGCGGGACTAAACGTCATCATCGCTGAGAATGTTTTCGGTCCAGCAACGCCGTCAGCAGAAAGTCCGGCGTCGGATTGGAATCCTTTCACTGCTTCTTCAGTAAGTGGTCCAAAAACCCCATCAACTGTGCTGCCAAAATATCCAAATGCTTGTAGGTCACTTTGTAAATGTTCGACGAGCGTATTTTCATCGCCCTTCTCTAAACTGTATAAGGCACTCAATGTTTGAGGACCAGCAATACCATCTACGAGCAAACCTTTTGATTCTTGATAACTAGAAACTGCGTCCTGTGTAGTTGAATCAAAGACCCCACTTGCATCGTCTTCCGATAAGTATTCCGCCTCTACGAGTAACTCTTGCAACTTCTCAACGTGTTCATGTTCCATACCGTCTTGCAAATTCTCACTACCAAAATCGCTAGCATCTGCTGTTAGAGGTACAAAAAGCAGTGCAACGAGTGTTACTGCAATTGCAACAAAATGAGAACGGTGAATCTGTTCAACAAATTTCAATTTCCCCATGAAGCTAACTCCTCCTCTTGGCGTGCTTAGTCACTTGTTTTGTCACTAGCATCCTAGCAAGTAAATCAAGTGGGACACAAGAGGTTTGTGGACAATTTAACAGCACTGAAAACACCTTGTAATATGTGAGACGTATTCATTACAAGTATCGTACGGTTGTAACAAAGTCGGAGTTTGTTAGTCCTTGTCGCAATTGCAGTGCTTTCTTACGGGAAAACATGAACGTTAATGCTTATTTTTTTGTCAGGTGGTGTTTCTTCGATAAAACCGTGTCGAATAAACTGTTCGACCTCTGTAATCACGCCGATATCTTTCAATATGGTTAAGACGACCAAAAGTGCTGGACCTAAGAACAATCCAATAACACCGAGAACTTGGAAGCCAACAAATAAGGAGAAAAGAACAGCAAGCGTGTTCAGATTCATACTGACAGATAACACTTTCGGTTCAAGCGACTGACGTACAATGACGACAACGACATAAAGTACGAGCAGTGAAATGCCTAAGAAAATATCACCGGTAACGAGGCTATAAATTCCCCAAGGGATAAGAATGGTTCCTGTTCCTAAATAAGGAAGAATTTCTGCCAAACCAGTAATGAGAGCGAGAGTAATCGCGTATTCAACGTTCAAAACTAACAATCCAATTAACACAATAATGGTGGTGATGGTCATTAGAATTAACTGGGCGCGAATAAATCCCCAAACTCTCGTTTTTACTTGCTCCATAAACAAGACGAATTTCGTTTGAATGCCAATTGGAATACGACTTTGTAAGCTCGCTTTCATCGTGCCGATATCTTTACCGATAAAGTAAACGGCAAGAATAACAAAGATAAAGGCAAACAAAAATACCGGTATTCCAGATACGATGTTCGTCATACCGTTCGCAATCGACTGGGCGAAGTTACCTAAAATGCTACCCACTTGATTACCTAGTTCTGTAATCCCTTGTTGCAACGTTTGTTGTTGCTCACCAGAGAGGTTATGAATAAACCAATTCATTTCTTGCCATATCGGTAAGATTAGTTGATTAAACATGTGCTGCAGTTGCATAGCACCTTGTTCAATCCAACCAGGAAGTTGATCAGAAATTTGTTGCACGATATAAATAATCAAAAATGTAATTCCTGTAATAATTCCCCCGAGTACTGAGATTCCAATGAGTACAGTCGTTAAAGAAGCGAGTGTTGATGGAAACTTGAGCTTGATCTTTAACACCTTTAGCAACGGGGAGAAAAGCCAAGCAATGAATGCAGCAATAACAAATGGGTACGAAATGCGAAACAAATACGCTGACACGAGTAATGCAACAATCGCTGCGATAAATACACCAACAGCTCTTGCTACAACAAAAGCTTGTTCTTTAGTCATGAAGGTATCGCCCTTTCGGCAGCAAGGGTAGGTGTCATGGATCGGTGCTTATTCACTAAGCTTGCAAATCATATTCTATTATATACGCTCAGCATGCCCAGCTAGTACATAAAGAATAACGGTAGATGCAAGATGAGAGGAGAAATCGGTCGGATCTTGTTGAGGGTATACTTCAACGAAGTCCATTCCACAGAGTCCTTGTTTACCAAGTTCATGAATCACAGTAAGTAACTCATAAGAAGTTAGACCGTTTGTGTCAACTGGGCCTCCTGGGTTGTAAGCGTGATCTAAAACATCACTACAGATCGATAAATAAACGGCATCGACGTCTTTGCTCGCTTGTTTGTATAAATCACGAGCAAGTGCACGTAAATCGTTCGTTTCTTTAAACTCATTAACCGTTCTTGTGATCGCACCTGCGTCTCGTGCGAATTTACCACTTTCTGGTTTATTTCTCGGGCCATGAATACCAGCATGAACGAGAGAGGAATTCACAACAGCATCCATTTCATAGAGTCTTGCAAACGGAGTGTTTCGTGCATACAAGTCGCCATTAAAGTCGTTCATGTTGTCATAGTGAGCATCAAGGTGGATGATTCCGAGTTTTTTACCTGGGTTACTTTCCGACCACCCTTTTACGATAGGGTACGTAATACTATGGTCACCACCTAAAGCGACTGGGAATACTTTTTTATTCCAAACGTCTTTTGAGAATGAAGAAATTCGATGCATCGTATTTTCAACTTCGGCAGGGATAATATCAACGTCTCCCATATCTGCAAGAGATAACGATTCGAACACATCAATATGATCTAGCTCAGGTAAATAGCCACTGTACCTAGCCGATGCGATTCGCATTGATTTGGGTCCAAGTTCAACTCCGGTGTAATCGCCCCACGTGACTCCACCTTCCCAAGGAACGCCATAAATGACAACGTCTGCTCCTCGCTCATCTTTATCAACAGCCCACTTGGCCCCTAGAAAAGTCGGTGTGTTGCCGTAAACATATTCACTCATGAGTATCCCTCCAGCTTTTATTCTGAGATTAATTGAACGAGATCTTCAACGTCAATGGCACCAAAGTACTTCTTCATGTTGAGTTCTTCTAAAGCTTTCCGAACATCATTTGCTTCGTGTTTTCTTCCTTTTAGTACGTTTTCTACATCGGTTACATCACCTGTCCCAAAGAAATCACCAAAGATTGTCGCTTCTGTAATGGTTCCTTTACGAACTTTTAAACGGAAGTCAACGAGTCCTGCAGTGAATTTCTTAGAACGTTTTATATCGTACGTCGGGGATTTGCCGTAATTCCAGTCCCAGTTTTTGTAACGTTCATTTGAGATTTCATGAATTTGTTTCCAGTCATCTTCGGTTAATGTATATCGTTCAAAGTTCTCATCACCATCAAAGATGTGTAATAAGATTTTTTTTGTTTAAAGTCTTCCATAGAAAGAGGGTGATCAAGAAAATCATTAATGTTCGCTACGCGACTGCGAATGGATTTGATGCCTTTCGAGCGAATTTTTTCATCACTTACATTGAGGCAGATACGACGTTTCAATTTCGGAATCAAGCATAAGCGTACCGTGACTAAACATGCGTCCTTTTGTTGAAAACTGTGCATTGCCAGAGATCTTTTTGCCATCTGCGTGCAAATCGTTACGTCCGCTAAGTTCAGCTGGAATACCGAGTTGGTTTAACGCTTCCACGACAGGCTCAGTAAATTTTTTTGAAGTTGCTAAAGCTGTTGCCGTCATCTTTTGTAATAAAACTAAAGTTAAGGTTTCCGAGGTCATGGTAGACGGCACCGCCGCCAGAAAGTCTGCGTACGACATGCAACTGATTGTCTTTTACATAATCGCGATTGATTTCTTCAATTGTATTCTGGTTCTTGCCAATAATAATCGAAGGTTCATTAATATAAAATAATAAGTAGGTTTCGTCTTGATTTAATTTCGTTAAGATGTATTCCTCAATTGCTAAGTTCAGTGATGGATCAGTAATGTTTTGATTATCTACAAAGATCATTGTATTTGCCTCCTTACGTGCTCCTTCTATTGTATAAAAGCTTGTTCATCATTGCACGTTTTCTGATTCTTTTATGCTATACTTGTACAAACAAGGAGTGATGATATGGGTACGCTAAGTCAAATTTGGCGTGACAATGCCGATGAGCTCGTAAATGCATTGCGTGTTCATAAGAAAGAATTTATAATCGCTGTCTTAATTCTGATAATTGCGTCAATCGCTGGTGCGTTAACGAGCCAATTTATTGATTCTGGACGTAATGGAATCATTCGCTTCTATATTGGTGGGATTTTTACTTCGTTTGTTTTGTTTAGCCTATATTTTATGATCGATCAAGCGATTCGTGGTCGAAAGGTAATTGAATAAATAAGTAGCAATGCAAGAAATGGTAGTCAATGTAGGATTAGAATCGACAAAAAGGGGGAACGAGGTGCACAAGAAAGGATGATAATGAATGGCAGTAACAAAAGATGAAGTGCGTCAACTTGTCGATCGTTTAACTGAAGAGAACTTAGATGAAGTGTATAACTACTTGAAAGATCTTTTAGATAATGAAGAGGTAGAGCTAACAGATTCTGAAATTGAAGGCATACATGACCAAGATGCTTATTATGCGAATGAAGAAGAAGCTTCTGAAGTACAGAAGGTGAAAGACCTCTCTTCTAGAGGGTCACTCTAGAGAAAAGTAACAGCTTATGTCCAATTGGGCATAAGCTTTTTTTAATGTCAAAGGAAATGAGACAATCTCTCACAATCTCTTATGATCGTGTGAAAGTTTGTGAAAGGGTTTTTTTTCTGTTTAAGAAGTGTCAGAAACGGTAAAACATTAACTAGGCAAGCAAGAACAATCAACAAGAACCATAAAAAAAGTACATTTGGTTTTATAATTCTAAGGAGGAAATATATCATGAATAAGAAATTATTGTACGGAGCACTTTCAGGAGTATTTGCAGTAGGGATGTTAGCAGCTTGTGGAGACGATGCTGAAGATCCAGCAGGTGAGCCAGGCGATGACATGAACGGTGGCGACGAAATGGCGCCAGAAGATGATGGCCTAGAAGATGACGGCATGGACGATGGCATGGAAGACGATGGTCTTGAAGATGACCTCGAAGACGATGGCATGGAAGATGACGGTATGGACGACGATCTAGAAGATGATGGCATGGATGATATGGAAGATGACGACGACGATATGTAATCGTTAGAATGAAGCTCTGTAGATTTTCTACGGAGCTTCTTTTCTTTAATATAAGAAAAAGAGCATGATATGATACGGGGAGTAGGGGGCGTATTATGGCCAAAAAGAAATACTACGTCGTTTGGAAAGGCAGAAAGCCTGGCATTTATACGACGTGGGCAGAGTGTGAAGCGGAGGTCAAGGGATTCAAAGGTGCCCGTTTTAAATCATATCCAACATATGAGGAAGCTAAACAAGCGTTTCAATCAGGGAAAAGTGTGGTTGCATCAACACAAAAAAAGCAATCTACTCGTACAACAAACCAGAACCAGAGAAAAACATCGCTTTATTATGAAACGACGAGCATTTCTGTCGATGCAGGAACGCATGGAAACCCTGGACCTGTTGAGTACCAAGGGGTTTGGACTGAAGATGGACAAGTGTTATTTAAAACTAAACCATACCCGTTAGGGACGAATAATATGGCGGAATTTCTAGCAATTGTCCACGCGCTCCAATTTCAAAAAGAGAAAAATTTAAACGTTCCTATCTATAGTGATTCACAAACAGCGATCGGTTGGGTGAACAAGAAGAAGGCGAAGGCAACACTGGTCGTTAATGAAAAAAAAGTAAGCCGATTTGGAACGATGTCTCAAAAGCAGAAAAATGGTTACATCAACATGGCATCCCTAACCAAGTTTTGAAATGGGAAACGAAAGATTGGGGAGAAATTAAAGCTGACTATGGACGGAAGTAACATAAAGTTTCGTTAATGGGAAAAAAAATATAGAACACGCATGAGGAGGTTATTTCGTCATGGAAAAAGCGACATTTGCTGGTGGTTGTTTTTGGTGTATGGTTGGTCCGTTTCAAGCACAAGAGGGGGTCACCAATGTACGGTCTGGTTACACAGGTGGTCATACAGAAGACCCAACGTATCGTGAAGTGTGTAGCGATACGACCGGTCACGTTGAGGCAATTCAAATTGACTTTGATCCAGGTGTTGTAAGTTATGATCGACTGCTAGAAATCTTTTGGATGAATATCGATCCAACAGATGCTGGTGGTCAGTTTAACGATCGTGGGGATTCGTACAAAACAGCTATTTTTTATCATAGTGACGAGCAAAAAGATTCAGCAGAAACGTCACGTGCCCAGCTTGAAGAAAGTGGCCCTTTTGAAGGTAAGGTTATTACGCCAATCGTTCCAGCGAAGGTTTTTTATGATGCAGAAGAAGAACATCAAGATTATCATTTAAAAAAAACCCATTTCACTATCAATTGTATAAAAGAGGCTCAGGTCGAGCAGGATTTATTAAGAAACACTGGGGGAATGAGTAATGAGTGAGAAAAAAGATTTAAAAGAGCGGTTAACCGACATGCAATACAACGTTACGCAACATGACGCAACAGAGCCTCCTTTTCAAAATGAGTATTGGAATCATTTTGAGGAAGGATTATATGTGGATATCGTCTCTGGTGAGCCGTTATTTACGTCTAAGGAAAAGTTCGAATCAAGCTGTGGCTGGCCGAGTTTTACGAAGCCAGTTGAAGAAAAAGTGATTAATGAGAAGTTGGATACAACTCACGGCATGCGTCGTACAGAAGTTCGAAGCAAAGAAGCGGATTCACATTTAGGCCATGTATTTCCTGATGGACCAGGACCAGAGGGATTGCGTTATTGCATTAACTCAGCAGCCATTCGCTTTGTTCCTTACGACCGATTAGAAGAAGAAGGTTACGGAGCGTTTAAAGCGCGCATGGATTCAAAGTAATGGAACATCTTGAACAGAAGCGTCTTCATTTTTTTGCAAGATCAACAAAGCTATCTTAATCATTATCATTTATCAACAATTGCAGAATATGAACAAACTGTTGTACGTGTGGAACAGGTAGACGTAATTGTTCATTGGTTTACACCAAAGTCGTACAACGACACGCTCGTTTTTATACACGGATATATGGACCACAGCGGCGCGCAAGCGCCGTTTTTTACAAAGGCAGTAGAACACGGTCTACGTGTCGTTGCGATCGATTTACCAGGTCACGGATTGTCATCAGGTGACCGCTACGCAGTACGTTCTTTTGATATTTATGATCAAATGTTGGAGGTGCTGTTAGATCAGATTCAGACGGAGAAGGGAAGGCGACCGTTCCTACTCGGTCATAGTACCGGTGGAGGTATTATTGCCCACCATATATTAAAAAGAAACAATCCGTATGTTTTGCATCCAATTCTCGTGTCACCGCTCGTGAGAACGATGAGTTCACTATTCATGAAAGTCGGGCAACCGCTCGTTCAATTGACGTCAGAAGAAGTACCTCGGAAATTTCGGCATAATACAGGTGATGGCCACTTTGCAATGATGCAACAACAAGATCCGTTGCAAAGCGATCGAATACCGATCGCTTGGGTCAAACAAATGCTAAGTTGGGAAAAGGAATTTCTTTTTAATCAACCGAGTCAAAAGACCATTTCTATTATTCAAGGCACAGCTGATAAAACGGTCGATTGGAAGCATAATCTTTCGGTTTACAAACAGAAGTTTCCTAAAGCCAATCCAATTCTAATTGAACATGGTGAACATCAGTTACTAAACGAAGTAACACCTATTAGAGAAATGACGTACAGCCGGATCTTTCATATTGTGCGGCAGTTTCAACAATAAAAAAAGAAGCACTCTTATAAAAGTGTGCTTCTGATCTAAGCTTACGATAAAGCTTTCTTATTATTTGACTTTTTTTTAAACGTCTGAGTTGGCGATCTTCAACGCGCTTTTCAATCGCGTTAAGTAGGTCTGCGTCTCTCTCAAGATCTTGTTTATTTTGGTCGACTAGTTCATTAAAAGAAGTTCTAAATGGTCGTCGCATGTTTCCCGTCCTTTTGAATAAATTCATTGAATAGGTAATTTGTAAACTTACCTGTAAGATCATTTTACCCTATTTGCAAAAAATTAAACATTGATAAATTGTTACAATTTAGCGAAGCGTACAAGTATGGACAACATTTGCGAAGAATCGTGAAATATAGAGCGGTTTCGATGTATAATATGGAAAAGTAAACAATAATTTGAACGATGGAGGGATCAACTTGTCAAAAGAAGGAAGAAAATGGACAGCGTGGGTAGTCATCGGTGGAATTACAGCTTTTGTTGTGTATATATTTTCGAATAAGAAAACACGTGAGAAAACGATCGGTTACGTTCGAGAAGGTGCTCAGTTTATCGATGAGACCGGAAAGTTTGTAAAAGACAACCAAGAAGAAATTCGATCTTTAATTAAAGATACGAGCACGAAAGTAAATTCACTCGTTACCGTTGCAAGTTCAGAGATTGAACAAATTGCCAAGCATACATCACATTTAAAAACGACTGCAACGGACCTCATTGATACCGCAAAGTCAGCGGCAGAAGAAATTAAACATCAAAAGAACATTGAAGATGATCAATCTACTCCCGACAATTTAACGTATTTGGACCCAAGATAAAAAGATGTTTATTCCTTACTATGAGCGGTAATAAGTACAGTACGTTATTGCTGTAGGAGGAATAGAATATGTCACTTATAGAAGAATTAGATCAACTACAACAGGTACAAGATAAAGAAGGAACACTAACGGTTTACTTGAACACCGATTTTCAAGACCAGAACCATCACCGAGGTGAATGGAAGATTCGACTGAAGAATGGTCGAAAGCGGCTGATTGAATACGCAGAGAAGAGCGAAGACGCTGATTCAGTGAAGAAATTGAAGAAGCGACTTGAAGAAGTCGAGTCATACATCAATGACCAACAAGCGAATATGCAACGAGGCTTAGTTATTGTAACGACGGCTAATGGAGATGTGTTCTCTGCACATCTACTGCAAGTGCCAGTTGAAACATCGTTTCATTGGGAAGAAGAAGCTGAGCTTGAACAATTGCATGAGCTTCTTAAATCTTATCCACAAACAGGCATAATCGTCACTCAGAAAACCGATGTTACGTTTATTGATACAGCACTTGGTGAAGTTCGTGATTCGTTTACGTTCAGTTGGGATTTCGAGAACGACGATTGGGTTCAACACGATGCAGGACATGCAAGTTCACCAAACGGTGCCGATACGGCAAATGACGAATTCGACCGCCGTTTTGAAGAGAACATGCAACGTTGGTACAAGAAGCTTGCTCCAGTCATTATACAAGAAATGAAGAAACGCGAATTAAATGGTGCATTCTTCATTGGAAGTAAGCCGATGATCGGGGAACTCACTCAACATTTCTCATCAAACCATATTCAAGGTAGAGTTGAGAAGAACCTTGGTTCAAAGTCAGTGAAAGACATTGTGTACACGGTATTCAAAGAAGCATAGACTTACTCGATTGAATTTGTGAGTGAGACCGAGACAATCGTGTTACTGAAGCAAGTTGCCAATCATATTCATGATTAGGCGTTACTTGATGTTTCTTAACACTAAGCATGAATCTAAAAAGTGGAGAACCGTTTAATACGGTTCTCCACTTTTTAGTCATGTGATCATTCACAGGGAAATTCATAAATTGCAATGCCGTAAGGTCTTGTACCTACAGGCAGGGTAGCGATCACAGTATTGGCGTCAAGGTCAATGACCGATACAGTATTGTCAAAGTTATTGCTAACATAAGCGAGTCGAGTCGCGGGACTGATAGCTACGGCTCTAGGGGCTCTGCCCACTGGAATGACGTCGAGCACTTCATTCGTCACTCCGTCCACGACCGCTAATGTACCATTGTTGACTACAATATAAGCGGTATTCGTTGTAGGATCAATCGCTGTTCGATACGTTTCGTTCGGAAAACTTAATTGATCAACGACGGTATTCGTTGTTAGATCTATAATCGAAACGATAGAAGCTCCTTGCACGGATACATAGGCTTTTCTGTTGACCGAATCAATCGTAATTTGTGTAGGGGTCTGCCCTACAGTAATTTGGCCGATCACCGTGCTTCCATCTATGATTGATACAGTATTGGATGCGGAATTCGTAACATAGACATAATTCGTTACTGGATCTCTCGCGATATCATACGGGGTATTGATTCCGACACCGGTAATTGCACCCACTTGTTGATACGTTGTACCGTCAAGTAGCAAAATTCCTGAACGTGTTGTTGTAACATAATAGATATTTTGCTCAGGATCATAAACAATATTTGTCGGGAAACTTGCCCCTGTCGTAGGTCGATACGTAGCGATAACTTGATTCGTTACTGGGTCAACGACATCAATGGTTTGAGAAAAGCTATTAACGACATTGATTAGACCAGTAAATGGATTATAATATGTTGCGAATGGCTCTCCATTTAGACCGATTGTTCCTAAATCTTCACCGGTTGTCAGATCAATCACACTAAGGTTATTGTTTCCTTCATTTGCTACGTACACTCTACCGCAAGTTGGAGGTACTGGCGGTGTCGGTGACGTCGGTGATGTAGGTGCAGTTGGTGAAGTCGGCACGATAACGTTGCCAGGACCGTTGATGAGGTTATTGTTGATCGTTATGTTGCCACAACACTTCTCTTTATTATTTCTTGTCATGCATAACCCTCCTTTCTACGATAGTATATGTGACAACGTATAATACGGATGGTTATTTGATGAGTGAAAGTCACCTATCACCTATTTAAAGTGGCATGAGAATGATCGAGTTGGATAGTTTTAAGGCTTTCAAAAAAAAGCACCTTCCATGTTTAACTTTGGAAGGTGCTTTACTACTATGCGTTATTATTCTTTAATTCTTTTAACTCTCTAAGAATTGGCATCTCATCTAAGTCGTCTTCGCTGACAATCGACCAATCAATACCGGTAGACTTATGGCTTTCCTGAACTTCGATGATCCGTTCATTGGTAATGACATAATCCATTGAGACATCGTAGTGTGCGCTAGGAAGAGAAAAGTCAGTGAGCTGTAACTCATGGATGGTTGTTACGACAGGAATCGCTCGGTTACCGATTTCTCGAATAATGCCGTATTCCCGATCAGCAAAACCTGCGCCTTTCCCGATGCGGTGACCGCCAAAATCGACAGCAACAGAGCCCATGAGCATGAGATCAATTTCAGGTAGCTCATGGAGTGGGGTAACGTTACCATAGGCATTCATATGCTTTAAACTTGCTGCTTTTCGTTCTTCGCCAGCGGGTACTGTGCCAGGGAGAATAACGACAAACCCGTCTTTAAGCCTTGGTGTAGGAATGAGTAATGTTTTTTGGTCTTTAATCACTTGTGCTCGGATCGGCAATTGAGGCGAATCAGGATTTACTTTTACGACGTTTGCTTCTTTGTATATAGATAGTTGGAACAGTTGCTCTGCTGCAGCTTCTGCTCCTTTGAAATTTGGGATCCTTCCTTCCAATGGGAATGGAAAGCGCCCTGCTTTTTGTTCTGTAAGGTCGGTCCAGATTTTTTCACGTATCGCTTGTTTTTCGTTCAAATTAGGTCTCTCCTTCATGCTTATGAACATTGATTCGTAACGCATTTAACTGTGCGCCAAGTAAAATCATTAATCCAGTTAGGAAAAACCATACCATAAGACCGATAATCGTGCCTAGACTACCGTATATAATCGAGTAGTCATTGAATTGGTTATAAAATGAGAACCCTAGTGAAGCGATCTGCCAACCGATCGTTGCGAATAGGCTCCTGGCCACGTGTCTCGCCAACTAATCCGCTTGCTCGGTACAATTGTGTATAAAATAATCAGTACAATCCCGATAACTAGTACGCTTATGGACCAGCGGACCACGGACCAAAACGGTGCTAGCCAGCTTTCAACTCCTAATGTGCTAAAAATAAATTCTCCAATCGGCTCTCCAAAGATAGGAAAGAGAAGAGAGACGAGTAGTGCTGTAAGGAATGAAACAACAAGAATTGAGCCGACTCCAACCATCCGCTTTAATGACGGGTGGGGGAGTTGATAAGCTTTGTTCACAGCACGAATGACCGCAAAAGAACCGAGAAACGTTAACCAGACAGTTGCGATCGTGCTAATACTTAGTACATTCACTCGTTGATCATTAAAAATATCGCTTAATGTGGATTGAATAAACGAGTAAATTTGATCTGGAATATACGGTGAGATAAGTTCTAAAAGTTCAGCAGTTCCAACTGGAAAGAAACTAATAATATTTAAAATAACAATGAGCAAAGGAAAGAAAGCTAACAAAAAGTAATAAGCCATTTGAGCAGCAACATCAAATAACCTCTGCTCCCACGTCGTTTTGACCATTGCTACGATCAGCTTGACCATTCAATTTCTCCTCACACGATAAGTTCTTGGTAGTTTGAACAATTTTATAAGATCTCAATCATTGCCAGTCTTTTCTTAGGTGAAACACAATCGGTATGCTAATCGCAAGGCAAATTGCTACGATAATATATACTTCTTGAATAGCGCCAAGTCCAGATTGAAGTTCATCAGAAGTTGTTACAAGATGTGAGTTGCGGCGACTTTCATAAAGGATTGATAGCAACACAACGCTAATGACCTTCATCATTTGACGCGCTACATTGTTAAACACAGAGCCAGCAGATACGTGTTCTGCTGGTAAAGCATTTAAACCAGCTGTAGTGACTGGAGTATTAATAAAGCCGTTCGCAATTCCGTGAATCACGAGCAACGTAATGAGTAAGGCAACACTTGTCGTATCAATTGAAAAGGCGAGAATAAACGTCACAACTGTAATCGTAATAACACCAATCATAATGACAGGATAAGGACCTTTGCGGTCAAGGAGACGACCTCCAATTGTCATAGAGATCCCCATGCTAACGCTTGAGGAAACAGTAACAACCCAGCGTACAATGCCGATTGTCCATACACTTCTTGAATAAGGATGGGAATGAGAAGTAAGACAGAGAACATAGCCGTAACACTGTTAATAAGTATGAGTAAACTGGCAGAGAAGACAGTGTTTTTAAGTATTGAAATGTCGAGTAATGGTTCAGAAGTCCGTAATTCGTGGACGACAAAAAGTCCGAGTAATACTATTCCACTAAAGATAAGTAGGTAAACATACAGTCCCGCATTCGTTTGAAGTGCATCGATCCCAATTAACGTTCCTAATATCCCGCCAGTAACGAATAGAAAGCCTAACCAGTCAAATTGACGTCGTTCTTTTTGTGCATCCTCTTGTAAAAACTTAATGGCTAGTAGTAAAGAAATAAAGGCAGTAGGGATGTTCATAAGAAACAGCATGTGCCAAGAAAAGAATTCAAGTAATAACCCACCTGTTGTAGGTCCAATCGTTGGGGCAATCATCACTGCAACGCCCCAGATCCCCATTGCAAATCCCCGTTCTCCTTTCGGGAATTTCTGGAAATCATGATCATCGCAATGGGCATGATCAACCCGCCGCCGATTCCTTGAACGAGCCTAAAGGCAATCATGCTTGCAAAATCCCAAGAAAAAGCCCCTGCTAAAGAAGAAAATAAGAAGATAATCGTTCCTGTAAGAAAGATTGTTTTACTACCAAACCGTTTTGCCAGGTAGGTTGAAACAGGCATAATTAAAGCCATACCTAAAGCAAACGCTGTAATAATCCATTGCCCAGCAACGGCTGTAAGTGCATAAAAACCCATAAAATAAGGCAATGCAACATTCATCAAACTATTGTTTAAGACGACAGTAAAGCCAGCAAATAACGTTGCAGACAAGACGCCCCACTTAGATTTTTGTGGATCACTCATCAATTCCATCCCCTAAAGATTCGAGTTGCGAAGTATTTAGTAAAATAAAAAAAATATTCTCTTTATTATAGCAGAGAATTTGTTATTGGACTATTCGTCATCCGTTCTCATTTGATCATAAAGAGCACCTAGCATTGCGTTAGTCTAGGTGCTCTTGTATAAATGTTGCATTGTAGCTATATTTGCTGTGCTTTAAAGTTGCTCTTCTCATGCTAGACAGACCGACAAGCTGTTGAGCGACAGTGAGCGTTTGTCTGGCGACAGTGAGCGTTTGTCTAGCAACAGCGATGCGGTGTCTAGCGACAGTGAGTGTTTGTCTAGCAACAGCGATGCGGTGTCTAGCGACAGTGGAGCGGTGTCTAGCAACAACGATGCGGTGTCTGGCGCCAGCAAGGCACTGTCTCAACACCGCGTCTCACTGCTCCCCACGATAAACAGGGCGGAAGATGAGTCCTGCAACGATTAATACGATTAACAACGAACCGATTGCGTAATAGAGGCTTCCTTGACCGACCCATTCAATTAAGACGCCGCCAGTGACTGGGCCGAGCATGCTACCGAGACTAAAGGAAATTGCGATGAGGACGTTTCCGGTCGGAAGTAGCTGTCTAGGTAACAAGTCTGCCATGTACATTAATCCGAGTGAATAAAATGAACCGAGCAATCCTCCGGCGACGAGAAAAGCGGCTATGAGAAGAGGAATATGATGTTCAAATTGTGGAATCGCTAAAAAGATCAACGCGCCAACAGTAGCAAGTAGTAAGAGGACTCGTTTACGTCCTGCGCGGTCACTTAATAACCCGAGTGGGATTTGCGTAATTACACCTCCGACTACAAACGCTGGCAGTATAAATGAAAGCCATTCGATGTCAATGCCCATACGCATTGCATAAATCGGGTAACTGCATGAATGGTTGCTTCCATAAATCCAAACGTTAATGGTGGTAGAAATGCAAACCAACCGTATTTGATGACGAGTAAGTAGCGACCCAATACTCCCGATTGTTGTACGGTTTCAACAGTGTTGTCAGGCCATTCGTTTCGCAATTTTAGCATGATGACCCAAATCATCGCACAAAATAGCGCTGCAATCACAAACGGAAGTCGTTCGTCGATCGCTAATAAGTTCGACATGAGTGGCCCGCCGGCGAATCCAGCACTAAACGCCAGTCCGTAGATGGCGATATTTCTTCCGCGTACCGCTTTTGAACTCGTTGATGTAATCCATACTTGTGTTGAAAAATGGACCATATTATCTGCGATTCCGATAATTAATCGTAGGATAAACCAAAACCAGAAGCTTTGCCATAATGGAAATAGTAGCAAAGTAACGATGACGGCGATGAGACCGATTGAAATGACGGGTTTGTATCCATATTTTCGTACAGGGTGTTCAATAAATGGTGAAGCAATCAGAATACCTATGTATAATGCAATTGCATTAAAACCGTTTGATGCAGAGGAATACCCTGCTTGTTCAAGAAGAATCGCTAGTAAAGGCAATAACATACCTTGGACAAACCCGGCGATAAAGACCATAATGACGAGCATTGTAAATCGAAATGTTGGTGAATTGGATTGTAACGTAGTCAAAATTACCGCTCCTTATCGTGTACAAAAGCTATCATAGCGAAGTTTCGTACAATTGAAAAGGTGAAAAGCAAACCGTTCGCAAACGGGAGAAACATTCGGTACAATATACGAGAATAAAGGAGGCAAAATCATGAAATTCACAATTCATAATGAGGAAGCATTTGAAACAGAAGCACCATTTGGACCTCTTGTCATCTCAGGAAACGATGAATTTGGTTATCGTCCTTATCAATTACTCGTATCATCAATTGCTGGTTGTAGCGCAAGCGTATTTCGTAAGATATTGAGAAAACGTCGGGTTGAATTTGAAGACATCGTTGTCGAAGCTGAAGTAACTAGAAATGACAACCCTCCTAATGAAGTACAAGCTGTTCACCTCCATTTTACCGTTACAGCACAAGGTGTTTCAGAAGAGCAATTGCAAAAGATGCTCCATGTTGCTTCTAAAAACTGTCCGATCGTTCAATCAGTAAATCAGTCTATTGAAATTAAAGAAACGTTAACATTACGAACGTAACATGTGCGAGAGCGGATCATTCCGGTCTCGTATTTTTATGAAGGAAAATTCAATAAAATGAACATAAGACGTAGATTTCTCAATGGGAAAAATATAAAGTGATTATATAACGAATAATTCTTAAAATTATTGAAAGGTGATCACAATGTCGGATCTCATTGGTGTAGTAGTTGTCATTGGTGCTGCAAATGTTATTGCGTTGCCGTTCCTCATATTAGGCTGATATACAAAAGACGAACGAAAAAGTGGACGAGAGTCGAAGGGGAGATCGTGCCTTTTCCTAAACAAGAAGCCTTCATGAACAAAATTCCGAAAAAAAGCCCGGCGATTCGTCACGGTTTCAAATGCAAAGCCAACGGTTCGCTTTGAGCGAATTGACGGGGTTGAGCAAGTCGTAACCGCAGGCATTAGTCACGATCCGCCTCTTAAGATTGGCAGGCAGATTGGGGTGTATTACAATCCAGAGCAGCCAACGAAAATAACGCTAGAACATTTTGCGCACAATGGGAACGCCTTGTTACTCGTCGCAATCATTCTTTACGTACTATCACTTATTCCTATTGCAATCATTCTTAGTAGTTAATTACGCACGGTTCCATAACTTCATGGAATCGTGCTTTTTCTTGTGTAAAGGACAGGTTCTATTACGAAAATAAAAGTCAGTGATGATTAATTTGGATAAAACATACGGCCTCTGAAAAGACTATAAAAAAAATCGCTTTTGGAGGTTATTATGAAACGAATTGGTCGAATCCTCATGATCATGCTCGTTCTTGCAAGTGCCTTGTTACCGTTGATTGCCAATGCAGAAAGTGAGCCTGAAGCAAACCCATTTGAAAAGCCTGATTATGTTTATAATATTTCTAGGGAGAATACGTTTGAGAATGTGAGTCGAGAATTGCCTTACTTGGAGCCTGCTGAATTTACAAGTCGTCTGCAGGACGCGTCTGACGTTCGCATCGAAAATCCAACACTCATTTCTATGCTCAATGAATCCAATGTGAAAGATTCGAAGTAGCCTTCGGTGTAAATGCATCGATTTATTTAGGCTCTTGGGCGCTCTCTTACGATTCCGAAGAAACAGATGTAAACTGGGAGTACGAAAGGATTAACTCGAATACGATTGATAATCGTGGCGGTGAGGACTCTTCAAAACTTTCATTTGTACAAAATGATGACAAGTTCATCAAAGGGGAATTATTAAGTCCTGTTCCTCAACAAGAAGATGTTCAGAACATGATGCGAATTACAGCAACGAAGAAAACGTCGTTACCGTTAACGTTCTTAGCACCTATTGGAAGAGAAACGAAGATTGGTCCAGAATATCAAGTCCATGCAGGTCAGATGGGTACGGTTCAAGGATATGTACCGGCCGTTCATGACCAAGGGACGGTCACTTATGGAGAAGTGTTCTTAACGTTAAAAGGGAAAAATCCAGCACTCGTCGTTAAAAATATCGAAAAGCAACAGGTCGATGCTTGGATTCCAGTTAAGGACTTTGTCACATTGAAGTATAACAATGGATAAAACGAAACAAGCTTCTATTTGAAATAGAAGCTTGTGTTTTTATAGGCGACTTGCACGTTGTTTGAAATCGATATTTTTATAATAAGCGTTTTTAACGAGGGCATTCGGTCCTAAGCATTGAACCGAAGGGCAATGGCAGTTAAGGGTTTGGTTTAGCGCTGTTTGTTGCCACTTATCAAATGCATCAGTAAGCGATGTGTCGCGGATATTCCCAAGCTTTGGTTCATCACCAAAGTCTGTCACGATAATATCCCCATCAAAGATGTTAACGTTTAAACGACTTCGACCATCAGGGTCATTTCGAATGGTGACGCCATCGGTTTCATGTAGTCGTTTGATGAGCGCCACATCTTCATCATTATCATTGCATGCGTAAAAAGGTAAAGTCCCAAACAACATCCACGTATTTGGATCTTTAACGTCTAGCAATCGGTGAATGCCCTTACGGATATCAGGAAGTGTTGAAATGCTTAGCTTAGAAGCGAAGTCACTCGGATACATCGGGTGAACTTCATGGCGCTGACAGCCCATAGAAACAATTTGTTCATGAATTTTTTTCTAAGTGGGGCAATGTCCGTTCATTAACCATCGTTTCAGCTGAAACGAGAACCCCACGTTTCGTTAGCTCTCGAGCATTTTCAACCATTCGATCAAAGAAGGCATACCGTTTATCCATGCTAGGTGCATTCGCCATTTCTTTGAATCCAATTTCAGCGAAGTCTTCTTTGCTGCCGTAGTTGTGTGAGATATGTAATACATCTAAATAAGGCAGGATCACTTCATATTGCTTTAATGGAAGTGTGAGGTTGGAATTAATTTGAGTTCTTGCTCCGCGTTCATGCGCATAGCGCAAAAGTGGAACAACGTAGTGATCAACCGATTTCTTTGATAGCATCGGCTCGCCACCTGTAATGCTCAGTGCTCTTAAATGAGGAATTTCATCTAATCGTTTTTTTTGAGCAGTTCAAACGGTAATGCTTCAGGGTCTTTACGCTGGAGCATATACCCGACAGCACAATGTTCACAGCGCATATTGCATAGCGTTGTTGTTGTAAATTCTATATTCGTTAACGTAGACTGCCCAAACAATTGCAGGTCTTCGTAAGCTTCCCACGGGTCGTTTTGGGGTGTGATCGGTTGGTGATGAGTTGCAGGCGTATGTAAAGACATCGTTCGTCTCCTTTATGGTAGAAAGTCAAGAACAGCAAAACTGCACTATTTCCCATTGTAACATACAGAAATGGATATTTTATGGATCGGGAAGGAACTAAACATGAAGCGATTAATGATAGTAGTTATAGGGTTATGTTTATTCTCTGCTAGCACAACATATGAAGAGGCTTTTGCTGAAGAATCTTATGGATGGAACTTCAAACCAGCAAAAAATAACGAAACACCGACGACAGAAGAGCAGTACTTAGAATGGCTCGATAAGTATGATGGATACTTTCTCGGCGATGCAAATGAAAAAGAATTGTATGTAACATTTGATAGCGGTTATGAAAATGGTACAATGCCAGATCTTTTAGACATTCTAAAAGAAAAGCAAGTGCCTGCAGCCTTTTTTGTAACAGGTCATTATTTAGAAAGTGAGCCTGAATTGATTAAACGTATGGCTAATGAAGGGCATATTGTCGCAAATCATTCGTGGAGCCATCCGCATTTTCCGGACTTGTCTGATGAACGAATTATCGAAGAGTTGAAGAAAGTAGAAGATCATTATTTTGCTTTAACAGGAAATCCGATGCATTATGTACGACCACCTCGAGGAACATTTAATGAGCGCACGTTAGACGTATCAAAGAAGTATGGCTATCATCATATCTTTTGGTCGTTTGCCTATGTTGATTGGAATACTGATGATCAAAAAGGAAAAGCGTACGCGTATGAAAAAATAATGGACCGTGTCCATCCAGGGGCGATTCTTTTACTTCATTCCGTCTCAACTGATAATCGAGACGCGCTCGGGGATGTTATTGATCAGTTAAAGGCTGAGGGTTATACATTCAAGAGTTTAGACGAACTTACGGGTAAACACTCAGCCTCACCAATCATTAGTGGGCAAACAAGCGAGCCCCAATTCGGTCTGCAACCGTTTGTAACGTGGATAAATCCGTAACATCAAAGGCAACCGTTTCTTTTGTACGAACGACAAGTTTTCCATTGTCTTCATTCTCACCGATCGCAAAACTTAGAGAACCTATGTATTCATCTTCATCGCAGTCAGAAGCAACAATTGGTTTATCATCACCTAAATGAAGTGCAGCGTAATGAATGTAATTAACACGCTCTACTAATGTGTGGACGGTCTCTTCTAAAAACCGTGGATGTTTATTATTTTTTTCGAGTTCAGCTACAATCTTAATTGCAGCAATGTCTGTTGCGATTGACATAGTAATCCCTCCAGTGATCATTCGTGCATGTTCAATTCTAACAAACGTTATGCATTAGATTCGCTAGTAAGTTTAGGAAATGTGTGGTTTAGTCAATAAACGTTCATACATTTCCATTCGGTTCATCATGATTTTCGTGTACACTTGTAAGCAGACAGTTTGAATGAGCAATGCGGAAATTGGGGGCTTGACGATGTCGACGCTTTTTTTTGACAGGCTTTTTTGTTGCAGGGGTTTTTACGGCCTATACAACATTCCTAATGCTTATAACGTGGCCGAATCGGAAAAACGCACGCTATAAACAAGTGAAATATTTTGGAGCGAGTATTTCTTCTGCAGCAGTTTTGTTTTTACTTTTTTGGGTGACTGCAGACGACCATGAATTTATACCCGCTGAAATGATGTATGCAACGCCAGAGTCGCTTTCAACAGTAGAAGAGCAAGCGAGTTGGCACATAACATCAGAACTAGGACAAGTAACCGTTGATCACAATGATGTGATCCGTAATCTCGAATTTGTAGAGAATAATGAGGAACAGTTTACTGAACTTCATGCATCGCTTACAACAGAAGACAATGTAACGACAGAACTGATTCGTTCATCTACGATGAACCGTACAGCAAGAGTGTTACAACGTTTGTCGCAAATTGAAGAAGTTGATATCATTCATCTTAATTGGGACCTTTATTATGAGCCAGAGTATGGACCAGGTGAATTCGATACGATCTTAGAGATGACGGTATTCAATGAACAATTACGGAATATTGAATGGGAAAGCCTCGAGCAATTTGATGCAGAATTAATTGCAACAGAATATTGGGAGAAGCCAGAGCTAAGTGCTGTGGTGAACGAAGAGAAAGCAGGGAGCTAATCCTTGCTTTTTATTTTGTGTATAAAAAGTAAATTTTCTAAAAAAACATGTTGACGTTAATGCGATGAAGCAGTAGAATACTATTTAATTCATATAAGATTAGTATGATTAAACATGAATAAGGAGAATATTAGGAGGAGTCAGAACAATGAGTAAACACCAAGACGATGTAAAAACCTATGATTTAGAGACTCTCGTATTGCACGGTGGTCACCATCCTGATCCGACAACCGGTTCAAGAGCAGTGCCAATTTACCAGACGAGTTCGTATGTCTTTCACGATACTGAGCATGCAAAGCAACTGTTTGCGTTAGATGAACCAGGAAACATTTATTCAAGAATTGGTAATCCTACGGTCGAAGTTTTGGAAAAGCGAATTGCTTTGTTAGAAGACGGAGTAGCGGCGGTAGCAACAGCTTCAGGGCAAGCTGCAATTACATTAGCGATCTTAAACATTTGTCAATCAGGCGATGAGATTGTTGCGGCGAACAATCTTTATGGCGGTACATATAACCTCTTTGCGACAACACTTCCGAAATACGGAATTCATGTGACGTTTGTTGATGCAACAGATCCTTCAAACATTGAGAGCGCGATTACCCCGAATACAAAAGCAGTTTTTGCTGAGATTATTGGAAATCCAAGCTTACACGTCTTAGATGTTGAAGCAGTTGCTGATGTTGCACACCAAGCTGGGATTCCTCTAATTATTGACAGCACGTTTGCTAGTCCTGCTGTTTGTCGCCCGATTACGTGGGGAGCAGATATTGTCGTTCATTCAACAACGAAGTGGATTGGTGGTCACGGAACAACGATCGGCGGAATTATCGTTGATGGTGGTCGTTTTAATTGGAATAGCGAGAAGTTCCCTGGTTTTACAGAGCCAGATCCAAGTTATCATGGTGTGCGTTATGCAGTTGATTTCGCTACTCTTGCGTTTAGTCAAAAAGTACGCGTCCAACTTCTACGTGATTTCGGTCCAGCGCTTAGTCCGTTTAATGCATTCTTACTATTGCAAGGGTTGGAAACATTGCCACTTCGAATTGAGCGTCATCAAGAGAATTCTTTGAAGATCGCTGAATATTTAGAGTCTCACCCTGCTGTTGACTGGGTTTCTTATCCAGGGCTGCAATCACACGACTCTCATGAACTTGCAAAGAAGTATTTGCAACGTGGGTTTGGTTCTGTCGTGAACTTCGGAATTAAAGGTGGACTTGAAGCAGGGAAAACATTCATTGATTCTGTATCAATTTGGTCGCACCTTGCAAACGTTGGTGACGCAAAGTCTCTCGTCATTCATCCTGCTAGTACAACGCATCAACAATTGAATGAAGAAGAGCGAAAGAAGTCAGGCGTGTTAGAAGAGCTTATTCGTCTTTCTGTTGGCTTAGAGTCGTCAGGAGATTTAATCACTGCACTCGATAAAGCTCTTTATAAAGCAACAGGATTAAGTCATGCAGGTAGTAGCAGACCAGAGGGAGTCGTGAATGATGAAGGGGTCATTCGCTGGGCGCTTCATTCTTCGCTCGAACGGACGACTGTTGATGGTCAAGACTCTGTTCGAACGAAATCATTAGCTGTTGTTGGATTAAGTGGCAATGCTGCTAGACCTAGCTATCGACTTGCTCGAAAAATGCAACGACTCGGGTACAAGATTATTCCGGTAAACCCTAAGGAAACAGAGATCTTAGGAGAGAAAGTCTATCCAGATCTTCAATCAATCGATGAAAAAATCGACATCGTACAAGTGTTTAGAAGTCCGGAGGCGGCAATTGGTATAGCTGAAGAGGCAATTCTTACAGATGCTTCGGTTTTCTGGCTACAAGAGGGTGTTATTTCTGATGAGGCGGTTCGCATTGCGACCGAAGGTGGTTTAGAAGTGGTTCACAACAGATGTACGTATAAGGAAGCCCAACGAATGCGTGGCACAATCCGTACATTCAGTGGCCAATAAACTATCATTAGAAATAGGAGTGGAGAATGTTGAAAAAAAGAAATGTAGGATTTACGTTACTAGCCGGAGCACTACTGTTGTCAGCTTGTGGAAGTTCCACGAGCGGTGAGGAAAGCGCACCAGAGACCATTCGCTTAGATTATGCGTTTTATTCACCGACGAGTCTTGTCTTAAAGGAGTCAGGCAAGGTCGAAGAACACTTTGAAGAACAAGGAATTGATGTAGAGTGGGTACTCAGTCAAGGAAGTAACCGAGCGATTGAATTACTCAATTCTAACAGTGTTGACTTTGGCTCTACTGCAGGAGCGGCAGCTCTTGTTGCCAAATCGAACCACGCGCCAATTGAGACAGTTTACGTTGCTTCTGATCCTGAATGGACAGCGCTTCTATCAAATGGTGACATTGAAACGATTGAAGATTTAAAAGGCAAACAAGTAGCGGCAACGATGGGTACTGATCCTCATATTTTCTTATTAAGAGCTCTACACGAAGCTGGCATCGATGAAAGTGAAATTACGATCGTTCAACTGCAACATAACGACGGTGCATCCGCATTAGCAACAGGGGAAGTGGATGCTTGGGCAGGGCTTGATCCACATATGGCTACCCAAGAAGTTGAACATGATGCAGAGCTGTTTTACCGCAATCAAGACTTCAATACGTATAGTGTCTTAAATGTGCGTGAGGACTTTGCTGAAAGTCATCCAGAACTCGTTGAAGAAGTCATTGAATTATACGAAGAAGCAAGAAAATGGACGCTTGATAACCATGAGGAAGCGACAGCCATTCTTGCGGAACAAGCTGATTTAAGTGAGGAAGTCGCAGCAATACAAATGGAAAGAAATGATTTCTCGAACCCCGTTCTTGAAGATGAGCATCGCGATGCACTAATTGGTGCGGGTGTTGTGTTAGAGGAAGGTCATTTAGGTCCAGCAGCTTCTTCAGTAGAAGAGTTAGTCGATGAATTGCTGAACCCTACGTATGTCGAATCGGTCGTTGGCTCTACGAGCGATTAATGGGGGAGCACTATGACACAAACAGAAGTATCACATTCATCGAATAAGAAATCTTCAAAGAAAAAAAGCAACAACTTCTAGTGCAAACTATGCTCGCTCATTTGCAATCGGCTTAATTATTCCAGCTCTTCTTCTTCTCATTTGGGAAGTGGCATCTAGAGCTGGGATTTTCCCTCAATATTTATTACCAGCTCCTTCTGCAGTCATTTCTACGTTGGTCGCCTTAGCGAGTAGTGGAGAACTATGGACACACGTTTCATCAACCTTATCTCGCGTACTCATCGGATTTTTCTTAGGAACAATTGTTGCGGTCGTCTTAGGTTCATTTATCGGCTTTTTTTTAAACCGTTGGAACGACTATTCGATCCACTCCTTCAAGCGTTAAGATCGATTCCTTCATTAGCGTGGGTACCACTCTTTATTCTATGGATGGGAATAGCGGAAACGTCAAAAGTGACGCTTATTGCAGTTGGAGTTTTTTTTCCCAGTGTATTTGAATATTGTAAGTGGCATTCAAGGCGTTGACCGGAAGCTCATTGAAGTTGGGAAAGTTTACAACATGTCAACAGCTTCTATTATTACAAGAATTGTATTACCTGCTTCTTTACCTTCATTTCTTGTTGGGCTTAGAAGTGGACTTGGTTTAGGGTGGATGTTTGTTGTAGCTGCAGAACTTATGGGAGCAAGTGAAGGCTTAGGCTTCTTGTTAACACTCGGACAGAATACGTCGCGACCCGATACAATTTTAGCGAGTATCATTTTGTTTGCGATCCTCGGTAAAGCAACCGATGCAATTCTAAAACAATTAGAAAACCGTTCATTACGTTGGCAAGATCGGTATGAGACATAAAGGAGGGCATGAGCATGTTAGCGGTTCAAAAGGTGAGTCGTACGTTTGACAATGGGTATAAAGCATTTAAGCCGGTAAGCTTTCATACAGAACAAAGTGAGATTGTCGGCATACTCGGTACGAGCGGTTGTGGGAAAAGTACGTTACTACGTGCCATAGCCGGACTTGATCTCGGCTTTGACGGTGAGATTTCGTTTCAAGAGCAATCAGTAAGAAGTGGCACGGATCACACGGGTGTTGTATTCCAAGAGCCCGATTAATGCCTTGGTTAACGGTCATTGACAACGTTGTGTTCGGTTTAAAAGGGAACAAACAAGAAAAGCGTGAGAAGGATCCCGTCTTCTTCGTGCTGTAGGGCTAAAAGATACAGAAAAACTATATCCGCGAGAGCTTTCAGGGGGCATGGCACAGCGAGCGGCCATTGCAAGAGCCCTCGTTACAAACCCGCAATTGTTGCTACTTGATGAACCATTTAGTGCACTAGATGCGTTTACAAAAATGCAATTGCAAGAGTTACTCATCGATTTATGGGAGACAAATCATACGTCGATGCTCATTGTTACCCATGATATTGATGAAGCGTTATTCTTATGCGATCGCGTGTTAATCTTTCGAGATCAACCTGGGGTGCTTTTTAAAGATTTGAAGATTGATTTGCAAAGACCTCGGGAGCGAGGATCACTCGCGATGGCAGAATACAAACGTGAAATCTTGCAATCATTAGATTTAAATCATGACGTTCATGTAAAGTCAGCAATTTAGACAATTGAGGAGGATTAACGGTGAGTTCAATTACATCAGGAGAACGTCTTATTTTAGCGAGTGAGCTTAAAGAAAAAGCAAATATAGAATCCGTGGACGCTACTTCGTTTCATTGGAAAGACGAGTTCGATCAATGGAGAGCACGTTTGCAAGGAAAATGGAATGCCGCTTATGAATGTATCGACCGACACGTAGATGAAGGGAGAGGCGACCGAGTCGCGATGATCTATGTGAACGATGACATAGAAGAAGAAATCACATACCGTCAATTAAAGAACGAAACGGATCGACTTGCTGTTGTCATTAAAGCAAAGGGAATCAAACGGGGCGAGCGCGTGTTCACGCTATTGCCAAAGACACCTAACGCATACATTGCGGTGCTCGCCATTATTAAAGCGGGCGCTGTTGCTGGTCCATTGTTTGAGGCATTTCAAGAAGACGCAATTTTCGAGCGGATGTACAATTGTGATGCCAAAATGATCATTACCGATGCACAGTTAAAAAGCCGAGTACCATTAAATAAGCTGCCGGCATTAGAACATGTTCTAATTGATGGGGAAGATGCGGACAAGGAAGCGGGAGAGTATCATCTTCAAGAGGAACTTGAATCGGTTTCTAAAGAGAGTGCCGCACAAGTGACGGAATGGATGGATGAGAACGAAGGCATGATCATTCATTATACATCGGGTTCAACAGGGCAACCTAAAGGAGTTCTGCATTCTCATCGGGCAATCGTCCAGCAGAAAAAGACTGGCGAATGGGTGCTAGATCTAAAAGAAAACGATGTGTATTGGTGCACATCACACCCAGGTTGGGTAACCGGTAGCTCTTACGGAATTTTTGCCCCTTTCTTAAACGGTGCAACGAGTCTAATTAATACAGGACGCTTTGATGCAAATGAATGGTATAGCTATATTGAACGATTTAACGTGACGGTTTGGTATAGTGCGCCAACGGCATTTCGAATGTTAAAAGCTGCTGGTGGTCAGGAATTAATTGAGCGATATAACTTGTCTAGCTTACGACATGTGTTAAGTGTAGGAGAACCTTTAAATCCAGAAATTGTAAAGTGGGGTTATGAACAGCTAAACGTTCGAATTCACGATACGTGGTGGATGACTGAAACGGGAGCGCAATTAATCGTTAATCTCCCGCATCAAACGATAAAAGCAGGCTCAATGGGACGACCGTTACCTGGAATTACAGTTGCAATTCTTGATGAAGAGGGCAATCCATTGCCACGCGGAGTGGTCGGTCAACTAGCTGTTCAAAAAGGCTGGCCATCAATGATGCGTGAAATTTGGAAGAACGAGGAGAAGTATCGTTCTTATTTTCCTTATGATGGAGAATGGTATGTCTCTGGTGATCTAGCATACCAAGATGAGGAAGGATTCATATTCTTTCAAAGTCGAAATGATGATATGATTAACTCTTCTGGAGAGCGTATCGGTCCTTTTGAAGTGGAAAGTGCGCTAATTACTCATGATGCCGTCATTGAAGCGGCAGTTGTAGGTAAAGCCGATGAGCTACGAGGGGAGATTGTCAAAGGCTTTGTTGTCTTACACCCTAACTATGAAGAGTCACCAACATTACTTGAAGAGATTCGTTTACACGTTCGAGGCAAACTTGCAGCACATGCAGCACCGAGAGAAATTGAAGTGCTGAAAGAGTTGCCGAAAACGAGGATTAGCGGTAAGATCATGCGACGATTATTAAAAGAACAAGCATAAGAAAAACGCAGGAGCTAAAAGCTCCTGCGTTTTTGTATTTGTAATTAGTCTAGATCTGCTGGGTAAACACCATTCTCATCGTGGATTTCACGACCGCTTAATGGTGGGTTGAATACACAAACCATACGTGCATCTTCAATGCCGCGAAGTAGGTGCTCATCATGCTCATCAAGTGCATAAAGTGTACCTGCTTTAATCGTGTGTACTTTGTTATCACTTAACGTAACAACTTCTGCATGACCCTCGATGCAATAGACTGCTTCGAGGTGGTTTTGATACCAGATGTGTGTTTCTGTACCAGCACGGATAATCGTGTCATTCACAGAATAACCCATTCCGTCTTTTTTTGGAGATGAGACGGCGACTAACCCAGTTGCCACCTTCGACTTCTTTTTCAGTTCCTAGGATGTCTTCTAATTTAACGACTTTCATGTGTATTGCCTCCTATAGTTGAGTAACGATCGATGTTTATGCGTTAAGTGCTTGATCGATGGCTGCATCTAGTTTATCAAGTCCTGCTTGAAGACCTTCTTTATCAATTGTAAGTGGTGGGAAGAGCTTAAATACTTCATCGTTAGGTCCAGCTGTTTCCATAATTAAGCCTTGCTCAAATGCATTAGCGGCTACTTTGCCAGCAAGGTCTGGAATGTCTGTACGAATTCCTTGAATGAATCCACGACCTTTAAGCTTTCCTTCAAGTGCAGGATATTTATCAATCATAAGTTGTAAGAAGCTAGTGATCATCTGGGATTTCTCTTCAATACCTTTTTCAAAGGAAGGATCTTTCCAGTAATCAAGGGCCGCTGTCGCGGTAATGAATGCGAGGTTGTTTCCTCTAAACGTACCATTGTGTTCACCTGGTGCCCATTTGTCTAGCTCTGGCTTAAAGAGTGTTAATGCAAGTGGTAATCCGTAACCACCGATTGATTTAGACAAGCAGATGATGTCTGGTTTAATGCCAGCAGGCTCAAAGCTAAAGAACGTACCTGCACGACCAACTCCAGCTTGAATGTCATCAACAATCAATAACGCACCAATGTCTTTAGCGAGCTTCTCAATCTCTTGAAGCCATTCCATACTAGCAGCGTTCAAGCCACCTTCACCTTGAACTGTCTCTAAAATCAATGCTGCAGGTGCATCAATACCACTACCGTTCGTCGCTAAAAATCTACGAATGTACTTCATTTGAGTTTCTACAGGCTCATCGACATATTTGTCGTAAGGCATAATTGTCGTATTACTTAATGGAACGCCAGCGCCTTTACGCTTAAAGTCATTTGACGTTACAGAAAGTGAACCGAGTGTCATACCGTGGAAGCCGTTAGTGAAACTCACGACGTTTGTTCGGCCAGTAATCTTACGAGCAAGCTTTAATGCACTTTCAACGGCATTTGTACCGGTTGGTCCTGGGAACATGACTTTGTAAGACATGTTACGAGGCTCTAAGATTGAAGATTGGAAAGCGCTCAAAAATTCACGCTTTGACTTTGAGGCCATATCGAGGGAATGAGTGATTCCGTCTTCCTGGATGTACTCGATTAATTTCGCTTTCATTTGATCATCATTGTGACCGTAGTTCAATGCGCCAGCACCGGAGAAAAAGTCAATGTACTCTTTACCTGACTCATCGTATAATTTATACCCTTTAGCTTTGTGAAAAACGGTAGGGAAACTTCTGCTATAACTTCTTACCTCAGATTCTATTTGTTCAAATACGTTCATGACATTGACAGACATGTAATTGATGTGCTCCTTTCGAGTATAAAAAACGTTTTCTTATTGACGTAAAAATGGGCCGATCTTAAACGATAGTTCAGCTTCATGGCCTTCTCCAGGGAACAAATCTTCGGAGAAGCATTCCGACACGTGACAAGCAGTATCGTTTTTACGGCTAATCGCCGGAACAGCTTTTGCGAAGCGTCGTTCGATGGAGTTACTGTTGCTTCAAGATACTTTACTTTACCACATGAGTTACGTTCTAAAACTTCATTTAGCATACGTGAAGCGAGTCCGCGTCCTCGTTGTGATTCATCTACGCCGACTTGCCATACAAATACAGTGTCTTGGCGTTCTGGAAGAATAAAAGCGGTAACAAAACCTACAAGTTCATCGTCTTCTTTAACGACAACACAAGTTTCGGCGAAATATTCCGCCATCATCAAATATTTGTACGATGAGTTTAAATCGAGTCCTAGCTTCTTTGCTAGTTCCCACATTTCAGCACCATCTTCGACTGATGGTTTCGTAAATACTAGCGCTTCTTTCTCCGTAATTGGAGTAACCGCCATGTGATCATCACCTTCTAAAGAGTATTTTATTTACCTACTCTTCCATAACCGTTATCCTAATCGTTTAAACCAGTTATTTGGAATGAGTAGCTAACTATTTCCTTTTTGAAAAACGATTACGGTATATAATGATAAGGAGAAACAAAAAAAAGATCAAATGCATTTAAAAGGACTCTGACCCACTGAGAGACGATTAATCGTGAATTGATGATTTGAACATAGTGGTGCATTTTAATTTCTGCCGATTTGATCAATTTCCTTATTTGGCTAAGAAAAACTCGACAAAAATATACAGAAATAGAAAGGGAGAGAAAGAAGCTTGACTATATTCTTAGAGGTCGTATTGCCTGTTCTATTAGTGTTTTCACTCGGATTCATATTAGAAAGAAAATCCAAACTCGATATTAAACCGATTTCAACACTCGCGATTTATATTATGACGCCTTGTCTCGTTTTTCAGAACTTTTACCATACATCGATCGATGTACAAATCTTTTATATGCTCTTGATTGCTCTTATTTTATTATTAACTCTCGTAATACTCAATAAAATTATCGCTTATTTCATGAAAATACCTTCCGATCGGGAAACAGGATTCGTTTTATCTACGGCATTTATGAATGCGGGAAACTACGGGGCGCCGATCATTTTATTTGCATTCGGGCAAGAAGGGTTTCAATTTGCGGTCATGTTTATGGTCATTCAATCGATTCTAATGAATAGTTTTGGAGTATATTTCGCAACAAAAATGAAGGAATCGATGATGTATGCTGTAAAAATGGTCTTAACAATGCCGGCAATTTGGGCATTGTTAGTAGCGGCTATTGCGAAATCCATTCCGTTTGAGTTGCCGTTAGCGTTAGAGAGAACGACGAGTATGGTTTCTGAGGCTACAATTCCTACCGTCATGTTAATTTTAGGGATGCAGTTAGCCAAAATTCCATTATCAGGTTTTGAATGGAAAGGCATTACATATGCAAGTATTATGAGACTTTTCGTATCGCCACTCATTGCCTATGGACTAACGTTGCTGTTTCCTGTAGATCCATTGTTAGCAAATGTCATTATCGTGCTTGCTGCAATGCCAAGTGCAGCAAATATCGTCATGTTTGCTGTTCAATTTGAGGCAGAACCAAAGCTCGTCTCAAGCATTACGCTCGTGACGACGATTATAAGTATATTTTCAATTACAGCATTGCTCGTTCTATTATAAAAAAACCGCTACGTTCATCGAATGCCTCGATGCGTAGCGGTTTTTTTAAGAATAAATATCTTGTAACGCTTTTCTTAAAGTAGGGAAACGATACGAATAGCCGAGTTCTTCAGTTCGTTTCGGGATGACTCGTTGCCCTTTAATAATAAGGTCGCTCATTTCTCCAAGCGCAAGTTTCATAGCAAAACGCGGAGCAGGTAGCCAGTGTGGGCGGTGGATCGTTTCTCCAATGATTTGCCCGAATTTACGCATTCGAAGTGGTTCCGGAGCGGTGATATTAAAGGGACCTTCACATTGCTCATTTTCTAAGCAGAATACAATTGCGTTAGCAGCATCTTCGACATGAATCCATGAATACCATTGTCTACCATTGCCTATTCTGCCTCCAACACCAAACCGATAGGGGAGCGCCATGAGTGGTAGTGTCCATCATTACGATCCAATACGAGTCCGAGTCGACCGATCACTAAACGGACTTCATCTTTCACTTGCGACGCTTCACTTTCCCACTGTTCACTGACTGTTTGTAAAAAGTATTGATTGATCGGTTCTGAGTACTCTGTGAACGTATCTTCTTCAGAAACTCCGTAGTATCCAATTGCTGAGGAACTGTAGAAAACACTAGGCGTTTGCTCTAAGGCTCGTATAATTCGAATGCATTCTTGTGTGGCCTCCACTCGGCTTTTTAAAATTGCTTCCTTATGTGAACGAGTCCAGGGCTTACTAATCGAAGCACCCGCTAAATTTACGACCGCATCAACGTTTTTTAATTGATTTTCTGGTTTTGAGCCATCGAGCCACGTTACGTAACGAATGTGAGATTGATTCTGTTTGTCTTTTGCATTTCTTGTTAGAATAGTAACAGAGTGACCATTTTCAATGAGACGCTCGGTCAGTTTCGTTCCGACCAGTCCAGTTCCACCTGAAATGAGTACGTGCATATTAAGAACCTCCCTTTCTAAGTAACTCATACCCAAAAATGACGAGTAGTTATCCTATAAAGTAGAATTAAATAGCGTCCTTTGAATTGTGTAACGTTATAGATGACAATGAAAAACAACGAGCAAGAATAGATTATTGATGCGAGTGGGGTCAGTGCAAGCGAATGCGATGAACATAACTGAGCGGCCTGTTTGAACTTCTTTAGTAAACGCTTATGATCGTACAATTACGAGCTGAGAGCTCGATAACGAAAGCGAGGTGAGCCTGCTACTAGTTAGTGATGAACACGAGCTAAGGATATTTTTCTTTAGACTAGTAGTAGGATGCAATGAAAATAACAAAAATTGCCGTCCAAAAAAATGATCCAGAGCGGTACAATATTTTTGTTGGGGACCAACATGAAGAACGCTTTGCTTGTGGCGTTGATCAAGAATTGCTGCTGCGTCATCACCTTCATAAAGGCATGGAAGTTGATGAAAATAAGCTTGCGCAATGGGCATTAGAAGACGAATATGAGAAAGCGTACAAACATGCATTGCATTATGTAAACCGCCGTATGCGAACAGAACATGAAGTGCGTCTTGAGCTGGCGAACAAAGAGGTTACAATGGACCACATCGATCAAATTCTTGAAGCGATGAAAGAACGTAAGTATGTGAATGATCAGATGTACGCCAAATCATATGTTAATCTCGAATTATCAACAAGTTCTAAAGGTCCTGGGAGAATGAAGCAATACTTAGAAGAAAAGGGTGTTGCAAGGTCAACCATTGAGGGTGCACTTTTGAGCTATACGAAAGAGCAACAACTAGACAAGGCGATTGCAGTCATCCAAAAGAAGTCGAGGCAATACAAAAAAAGACAGTACGCAAATGAAAAAGAAGAAGCTTACAGACGCTTTGTTGCGACTTGGCTTTTCATATGAGATGATTCAATTGGCATTAGAGCATCTTCCAAAAGCAGATGAAGAAGACGCTTTATCGATCCAAGCAAAACAAGCTGCACAAAAGTTACAAAAGAAATATAGTGGACAAGACCTTCATCGACGCATCGTTCAAAAACTTGTGCAAAAGGGGTTTTCTTATCAAGTGGCGATCGATTATGTTAATGAGAACTTTCAGGAGGAAGATCAATAGATGGATCAACGTTATGGACGGTTAACACGACAAGAACTATTACGAGAAGTAACCACGTTAACAGAACGGGCGAGAAAAGCAGAACAGAAAGGAATGTTAAGTGAATTCGAGGTTTATGAAAGAAAAAAAACCATCGCTCAATCGTATTTACTTGACCGAAAACAGTATGAGCCTGGAAAACGATATGAAATTCAGGGTGAAGATCAAGGTTCGTTACTCATTTCCTATATGAATGGCGTTTTTGCTTGGGGATACCGAGACGGAGAAACAGACTTAACCGCAATTCCAATTTCACTACTAAAAAGACATGCAACGTAATGTTACGTTGCATGTCTTAATTTCGCTTTTTTTCGTATTCTGTTCGGTAGATTTTTGTAGCTTCTGTTCGAGCTTTGTTTGGTTGTAGATCCAACCAGTATAAGACCCGAGGATTTGTAGGTTGCTGTTTAGGCGGACAATTGTAATAAATGGATAATATCCACCAGAACGATAGCGAAGATCTGTAAACGTTACTTCATATCCAAACGACTTCTCTTCAACATTCCAACGGTATGCTGGGGAGAAACTTAAAAATGCCGTAAGGTTTGTATCTTTTAGAGCGGCCAAAATGACTTCATCTTGGGGAATTGGCTCAAAAGGAAAGCTTTCTAAATAACGAATGTTTTTATTCTTATAAGTGGCGACATGTAAGTGGTTTCTTGTACGGATGACGAGATGAAAGTCGGTCCAGCGAATCGTCGGTGAAATAAAGATGTGACTGGCTCTTGGATGTCTTTTTCTCGCAAGACGAACGATCTTATTGCGAACGTGCATCCTCCACAGATAATAAATCAATAAAACCCCGTAAATCGCTAAAAACGTATAGCCAGGGTGTGCGCCCATAATCCACAAAACGATGCCTAGAATGTGCATTCCAAAGAGAAAAGGATCGAATATATTGATGGCACCGAGTGCAATCCACCGGTTTTTAAAAGGGGCAAGTGCTTTCGTACCGTAAGCATTAAAAATGTCTACAAACACGTGAAGACCGACTGCGAGTAATGTCCATATCCAAACATGGATTAACGCTGCTTCTGGAATGAACATAAATGTTAAGACAGCAATGGCTACTGACCAGAGTAAAACTGCAGGAAGTGAATGAGAAGAACCGCGATGGTTTTTAATATAAACGGCGTTATTTCTCATTTTTAAAACAGTGTCTAAATCAGGTGCTTGTGATCCAAGCATGATCCCAACAGCAGCAGCTGCGAAAGTCGCTTGATTCTCGGCGATGACCGGGTCAAGTGTAGCAAGCCCGCACAACCCTACACCCATGACTACATGTGTCGCTGAGTCCATACCCGGTTGTTCCTCCTTTTGTAATGCGTGTAAATAGATTAGCAAAAATCGGTTCTGACGTAAATAAAAGAAAGGTGATGACGAGTAAATACAATGCAAATCTTTATGGAATATAAAGTTCATGATGACTATGTAGTTGATTACGAACGACTGATGCCTCATATTAAAGAAGCAATGAAGCAGTTCAACGTTAGAAATTATCGTGCCTACAAAGCATTTGATCAGCCGAATTTATTTGTTGAGATGTTCGAAGTGACCAATCAACAAGAGTATGAGTACGTGAAAAGTAGTCGAAGAGATGAGAACGAGCCAGTTTTTGGTAAGCTTGCGCCACTAATTACGAAGCCATTGGCCAACATGAATTGTTGGGCATTTATTGAACAAATGGAGAATAACTAGAAAGGATCTTCACCATGTCACTTTTTGCATATCAATTTACAAAAGACCTCGTTGACTGGTATGAATCTGAACAACGAGACTTACCGTGGAGACGGAGTAGAGACCCCTATCGGATTTGGATTTCAGAAGTGATGCTCCAACAAACGAGAGTCGATACGGTCATTCCATACTACGAAAACTTTCTAAAGAAGTTCCCAACGTTGCCTGCTTTAGCCAATGCCCATGAAGATGAAGTGTTAAAAGCTTGGGAAGGACTTGGTTATTATTCAAGAGCAAGAAACCTCCATGGGGCGGTTAAAGAAATTGCAGCCTCATACGACGGTATCGTTCCGAATGACCCTGATAAGTTCCGCGAGCTAAAGGGCGTTGGTCCTTATACGGGCGGTGCGGTCATGAGCATTGCATACGACTTTAAAGAACCAGCAGTCGATGGAAATGTTATGCGAGTTCTGTCTAGAGTACTTTACATTACTGAAGATATTTCAAAACAAAAAACGAGAAAGCAATTTGAAGAACACGTTCGTGAGTATTTGGAAATGACTGAGCCATCTAAGTTTAACCAAGCTCTCATGGAGCTTGGCGCGTTAATCTGTAAACCGAAAAAACCGGATTGTAATCAATGCCCAGTCTCTAAATTATGTGTAGCGAGAGAAAAAGGAGTTGTGGAACAACTCCCGATCAAGGCAAAAAAAGCAAAACCTAAAGATCAACAAGTCTCCTGTGCGGTTATAGTCGATGAAAATGAACGAGTGCTCATTGAGCAACGTCCGAAGGAAGGCCTTTTGGCCGGTCTTTGGCAATTTCCAGCCGTCCTTGGACAAGCGGATGATCTTTCATCAGTCTTAAACGATCAGTATAAATTAGACTTACCGTTACAAAAAGAAAGCGACGTATTTAAGCATGTTTTTTCTCATTTAAAATGGGAAGTGTCCGTCTACACTGGAACGATTACAACTGAAGAAGAACACCAAGGTGTTTGGGTAAATAAACACGAGTTTCAAAGCTATAGCTTCCCTGTTGTTTACCAAAAGATTGCCAAGCATTACTTAGATGGTGATTCATCCTCATTACTCATTAATGTAGGACGCATGCTTTCCATATCTTCTCTCGTCTTATGCGTACCTAACTCGTAGATACGCTTGTAAACGTGATCCAATCCGTGCTGAAATTCTCGACTGTCGTCGTCGGTATACTCTTCATTAAAATGCCTGAATGTAAATAAATCTTGTAGCTCCATATCGTGAGCTTGAACTTCGCTTAATAGCGTTTTTAATTCTTCGATTTCGTGAGCAGAAGCTTCGATCTCAAACTGAATTAATTCACTATCGTCAATTTTTGTCGTTGTTACATCATCCATGCTAATTGGATTTAAATTCACATAATAAATTTGTTTGTCCATGATAACTCCTCCTTATCGTTACACGTAGTATGTGCAAACGTTAGGAGGAGTTATGTGTGTTTACTTACTAATCTCATCAAGCATTGACTTTGTCTCTTTTGAGCCATATTGATAAATGAGTTTGTACAAGCGTCCGAACTCTTTACCGACTTCTTCTTTATCGCGATCGGCTTGTAATTCATCGAAAAACGTTACGATTTCATCGCCTTCTACGTCATGAAGTTCAATGACACTTAGTTCATTTTCTAATTCGTGCTTCTCCTCTGTATTAACGAATACTTCATATTGAATGGTATTGTCATCTACTTTAACTGGTGATAACTCAAGTGAGCCTTGATTTACTGTAACAAAAAAACTTTTCACGTGCCACAAAATCTCTCCTTAAAATCTGGCTTATGAGAGGATTACCCGTTAACGAACAAGTATAATCTGAACCAAACGACTCAAATGTAATGGTATAATGCCAATGATACTGAAGGAGGGAATGATATGGAAAGAAAAGTAGCACTCGTTACAGGCTCAAGCCGTGGAATTGGAAGACTAACGGCGATTGAGCTTGCAAAACGTGGATATAACCTTGTCGTACACTATGCGAGAAGCAGAAAAGACGCAGATCAGACTGTCGAGGAAATTCAATCTCACGGTGTTGAAGCAATCAGTGTAAAAGCGAATCTAAATGATGAAGAAAAGATTGATCAATTATTTGAAACCATTCAGGAGCATTATGGAAGGTTAGATGTCCTCGTCAATAATGCAGCATCAGGCGTTTTAAAGCCTTCTATGGAACTGACGAGCAATCATTGGGACTGGACGATGAATGTCAACGCCAAAGCGTTACTTCTCTGTGCACAAAAAGCCGTCCCGTTAATGGAGAAAAATGGACAAGGCCATATTGTAAGTCTCTCTTCGTTAGGTTCAATTCGTACATTAGAGAACTATACAGCGGTAGGTGTTTCAAAAGCTGCTGTCGAATCGTTAACACGATATTTGGCTGTTGAACTCGCTCAGAAGAACATTCGAGTCAATGCAGTAAGTGGGGGAGTTGTTGATACGGATGCGTTAAAGCATTTCCCTAATCGTGATGAAATTCTAGAGAGTTCTGCGAAAAATACACCAGCAGGGCGGATCGTTGAACCGCACGATTTAACATCGACAATTATGTTTTTAATTTCGGATGAAGCGAGTATGATTTGTGGTCAAACAATCATTGTTGATGGCGGTATTTCGCTGACAATGTAATTTCTTTGCATAAGATTTCACACAGCGGGCATGTTAATCGTTGTGGAGGTGAAGTCAAATGGCTAAGAAACAAAACAACCAACAAAACCAACAACAACAAAATCAACAAAATCAACACCAAAACTACGAACAAGAATTCGGTAGTGAGACTGATGTGCAAGAAGTGAAGAAACGTAACGCACAATCACAGCAACACAAAAACCAAAATAACCAACAGTAATGTAAGATGGGGAGCGTCCTTTACGGATGGCTCCCTTTTCTTTTGACGTTAGGTTTATTATACTACGGATAACGATTTGTCATTGGGAAGAGAGGGATAGCCACGTGATTCCAACAGAAGGGGAAACAATCGAAATTCGTAGTTATAAACATAATGGGAAACTGCATAGAGTTTGGGAGCAGTCAGCTGTGTTAAAAAGCACATCCCAAGAGATTATCGGAGGTAACGATCGGATCCTTGTCGTTGAAGGCGATGGGAGCTCTTGGAGAACGAGGGAACCTGCGATTTTTTATTTTCATCATGAAAAATGGTTTAATGTGATTGCGATGATTCGAAGTGACGGTACGCATTATTATTGTAATATCAGTTCACCGTGCGCTTATGATTCTGAAGCTTTGAAATATATCGATTATGATTTAGACATCAAAGTGTATCCAGATCACAGTTTTCAGTTGTTGGATGAAGATGAGTTTTTGTTGCATCAACAGACAATGAACTACCCCTTCGATGTCAAAGAGAAAGTCACCGAAGGGGTAGAGGAATTAAAATATTGGATTTATCAAGGGAAAGGACCGTTTGATCCCCAATTTATTGAGCGATGGTATGAGGAATTTCTGATGCATCGTTAATCATCGCTATTGTGATAACTAAAGAAGCTTTCTACGAGACGGTCGAGATGCTCTAGTCGCTGGTTGTATTCGACGATATGAGAGACGATCGGTAGTAAGCTTAACCATTCTTCCCGAGTAACTTCTTTGTAATCGTAGGAGTCCATGAATAGGTCAGTTAGTGATTTGTTGCCTTCATCGACTTCCTCTGCCATCGTATCGGTCATCTGAGTGGTTACTTTTCCGTCATAACGCATTAAGATCCGTTCATGATACGTCGTTAAATGATCAAGCTGTTGTGACAATAGCCGTTGCATATTGTCGGGAAGGTGATGATAAGCATTTTCTCGATCATCTAAGAAGGTCAAAATGCTAATAAGCTCCTTATTAACGTTAACCATTTCTCTAAACAGTACTAACTTACGAGCCTTGTTGAATTTGTTCTTAATGAAATAATTACGTTCTTCTTTATATAACAAGTACATCTGATCTAATTCAACGAGCTCTTCTTTTGATTTTTCTAGATCTTTTCTTCTGGATTGAGTATTCGTATCGTGACGAGTCGTTAGTCGAATCCACTGTGCGGTGTTCTCGGTCATTGTGACGACTTTTTTTGTATAACTTTTCTTCATATTTAGGCGGTATAAATAGCATGTTAATGAGAAATGCCGAGAATACCCCAACCATAATTAAACCAAAACGAGAGATCGCATACATCAAGTATTCTTCATTCGGAGCTGAACCCATAATAATGATAATCGTGACGAGTGTGACTGGAATCGTTGCGGACTCTAAGTTCATGCGAGTAATAATAGCGATTGCCAGCATGACTACGACCCCGATTACAAATGGTTCATGCCCAAAAGCAAGACCGAATACGACAGCTAGAATCGCTCCAATTGTATTCGCTTGAAGTTGTTCTAAGATCGTTTGATACGTTTTGTAAATGGAAGGCTGGATTGCAAATGCTGCTGTTAATCCTGCAAAGAAAGCGGGTTCTAAACCGAGCCATTGAGCCGCATACAAAGCAAGCATAATGGCCAATCCAGTCTTAAAAATGCGGGCGCCTAGACGCATAAGAATAAGCGCTCCTTTCTACGGTTAGTCCAGCGGCTTTTCTTGATTAAAATCATAGGCTTCTTTCGCTCAATCGCTGGTCTTTTTTTCAATAAAGTAAAGGATTGCTGCTTTGCAAAGACCCCACGTTGCGGTCGCAGCGAGTGTTCCTGAAATGGCGTTCCCGGCAACTGGGAATACGAATTTGCTAACTGAACGTGATAGCTGCCGAAAAGCTAATGCGGTTCCAACATTGGCTCCCATCGCTGTGAAAAATTCAAGGAGTGTTTTGCGGTTGAACTTGCGCCCTGAAATGTACGCAATTGCAGCGACCATAGAAATTTGAATACTCGTTATTATAGGTAGGTCGGCGAGGGGGATCGGTTGTGCCCCAACCCCGGCTGCAATGGTGGATGCACTTTTGCCAACGGTTTTAGCAATCCGGGTTTGAATCTTTTTTCCCTGTGTAATCCTCGCCCACTCCATCCACGTATTTCCTGGAAGTTGATCTAGTAAATAGTCAGTGAGCGTTTCAATGTTATAACGGCGGTCATAAATGATTTCACCGTTCTTAAATGCGAGATAAGCACAGACTGGAATAACTTTCGGAATATCTTTGAATTCTTTATTGAGCATTTTGTTTACATGAGATACTGCGAGATGAATGGCTTCATTTTTCTCCGAAGTAAACGGTGGGTCAGTATCATAAATGGGATCTAGTTCATCAACTTGAGTGACAACACCTACAATCGGTGGACGATAATCGTGCTTTTCGAAGATCAATGATTGTAGACTTTTCAGTTGCTTTATATCTTCTGTAATCCGACTGTCGACTTCTTTAGCTTTGACGAGAAAAAGAATGGCATCTGGATACGTATCTTGAAGGGCTTCTTGCCAAGCGTCTTCTTCAGAAAGATCAAAGCGTTCTGAAGAACCTTCGCCAAATCCTCTCGTATCAAGAACTTCCATTAGTGTTTCGTTTTTGTCATCTATAAATGTATGCCAAGAAGCGCGCTCTGTTTCTGCGACCACACTACCGACTTTGGCGACTTCCTTTTGAAAGATCGCATTGATTAGCGTTGATTTCCCCGCACCCCGCCGACCTACGACGGCGAAACGAGGGGAGCGGGTATTTAAAAACAATTCTTCGAGTTTCTCAACTTCAGGGTTTATTTTCTGCTTAACGGAGGCCGGAAGTTTAGGCAAAAGTTTATTCCGGATTAAGTCAAGTGATTGTTGAAGTTCTTCAGGTTTTCTTTCGTTGCTCAAGAAAATCACCTTTTTCTTCTTTTATCGAACTTCTTTAAAGGCTTCCTTAGCAATCTCAATCGTTTCTTCTACATCGGCTTCTGTATGAGCAGTTGTTAAGAACCATGCTTCATATTTACTCGGTGCTAAATGAACGCCTCGTTTTAATAATGCATGGAATAACTGTGAAAAACGTTCGCCGTTACTCGCTTTAGCATCTTCATAATTTCTAATTGGTCTGTCTGAGAAATAGACAGTTAATGCTCCTACTTTACGGTTAATCACAACATCATCAATACCCGCTTCTTTGGCGGCTATGTGTAGACCATCTTCGAGTTTCTTTCCGAGTGTTTCTAGGTGGTCATATACACCTTGTTGTTGCAAGACTTCTAAACATGCAATTCCAGAATGCATGGATGCAGGGTTTCCAGCCATTGTTCCTGCTTGATAAGCAGGGCCAAGTGGTGCGATTTGTTCCATAATATCAACGCGACCACCATAGGCACCAATCGGCAATCCGCCACCGATAATTTTCCCTAGTGCAGTAAGGTCTGGTTTAACACCGAGAAGGTCCTGGGCAGCTCCGTAATGAAAGCGAAAGGCTGTAATCACTTCATCATAAATGACGAGGCCGCCATAACGGTGTGTTAAGTCATTTACCGCTTCTAGAAATCCCGGTTCAGGTTCTACAATTCCAAAATTCCCAACAATTGGTTCAACGAGAACAGCAGCGACGTCATCTCCGAACGTTTCTAATGCTTGTTCTAATGCATCTGCATCGTTAAACGGAACTGTAATGACTTCTTTTGCAATGTTTTTCGTGACACCTGCGGAATCTGGAGAACCTAATGTCGAAGGACCTGAACCTGCTGCAACAAGCACAAGGTCCGAATGGCCGTGGTAACAACCTGCAAATTTAATAATCTTATTACGACCTGTATAAGCTCTTGCAACTCGAATGGTCGTCATAACCGCCTCTGTACCTGAGTTAACGAAGCGAACCTTCTCAAGAGAGGGGATGGCTGATTTTAACATGATTGCAAAGTCATTTTCTAACCGTGTTGGTGTTCCATATAAGACACCATCTTCAGCAGCTTGTGTAATTGCTTTTGTAATGTGAGGGTGTGCGTGCCTGTGATGATTGGACCGTACGCTGCAATGTAATCAATGTAGCGGTTGTCATCCAAGTCATACAAGTATGCACCGTTTCCTTTCTTTATTGAAACAGGAATTCCTCCGCCGACTCCTTTAAATGATCGGGAAGGGCTGTTTACGCCTCCAACGATATGTTCATTTGCGATTTCGTATTGTAGTTGTGACTGTTCTATATTCATTTTGTAACCTCCAATATCATCAATCTTTATTCTACCATTGTATGATTCGACAAACACGTAAAACGCGATCATAATAGAAGAAAGTCATCAAAAAAAGTGAGAGGAAGTTGAATAAAATGGAATTATTGAACAAAGTAGCACCAGATTTTACGTTGCCAGCAAGCAATGGTGAGAACCTTTCAATTAGTGATTATAAAGGAAGCATCGTTGTTCTTTATTTTTATCCAAAAGACATGACACCAGGTTGTACCACGCAGGCGTGTGATTTCCGTGATGCTATGCCAGCGCTGAGTGAAGATAATGTCGTTGTCCTTGGAATCAGTCCTGACTCGTTAGAACGTCATGACAAATTTATTCAAAAGCATGAACTTCCGTTTACGCTAATTGCAGACGAAGAGCAAGAAGCCGCAAACAAATATGGAGTTTGGCAATTGAAAAAGAACTTCGGCAAAGAATACATGGGAATCGTCAGGTCCACGTTTTTAATAGATGAAACAGGAACGGTAATTAACGAATGGAGAAACGTGCGTGTTAAAGACCATGTAGAGAAAGTGAAAGAAGCGATTCAAGCCCACAAAAATGGAGGATGATGATCGTGGAAGTTGTTATTACGAATAAAATACCGACTGAAACCATTCGTGAGATTAAAGAGCAATTGCCTTCTGTTACGATCACTCAGTTTGAAACGATGTCAGAAGCGAAAGAAACGCTCGAGAGTGCAGACGCATTGTTCTTATTTGGCGGAGGTTTAACAGAACATGTCATTTCGAGTGCAGTTAATTTGAAGTGGGTAATGACTTCTTCGGCAGGTGTTGAAACTTGCCGTTGGACTCACTTGAGAAACGAGGAATTACTGTTACGAATGCAAGAGGTGTTCATAATGTGCAGATGGGAGAGTACGCCCTTCATGCGATGCTTGATCATGCACGTAAACATAAGGTAAGCGTAGAGTATCAACAAAACAAACGATTTGAGAACTTCAAGCCAGGTGAACTTTACGGCAAAACGTTAGTCATCCTCGGTACAGGCGCAATCGCACAAGCTGTCGCAAAGAGGGCGAACGTGTTTGGTATGAGAGTGCTTGGAATCAACCAAAGCGGGCGAGATGTTGAGCATTTTGATGAGACATATGCGCTACAAGAGTTGTTTAACGTGTTGCCTAACGCGGACTATATCGTAAACGTTTTACCGTCAACACCAAAGACGAAACAACTTATTAATGAAGAGTCGCTTAGTTATATGAAACCCTCAGCCGTGTTTATTAACTTTGGTAGGGAGATGCTGTTGATGAACAAGCGCTCATTGAAGCATTAAGGAATAAACAGTTGAACCATGCTTACTTAGATGTGTTCGAAGAGGAGCCTTTACACGAAGAACATCCATTATGGGGAATGGATGAAGTGACGATCACTCCTCATATCGCTGGTTACTCATCACATTATATGGAGAGGCTTCTTCCGATATTTGTACATAACCTTCGTGTCTTCGTTGAACAAGAAGGAGAAATGAAGAATATCGTTAATAAAAGTGAAGGTTATTAGCGTTCATTTTGTGATATGATGAAACATAAACATGAGTCAAACGGAGGTTTTCCAGTGAAACTGCTTGTATGTATTGTTAATGACGTATACCGGGATCATCTTGAGAAAGTATTGCAAAATTCAGGTTATCGAATTACTGAACTAGCAAGTAGTGGAGGGTTTCGGAGAAAAGGGAATACGACCTTTTTAATTGGTTTTAAAGATCAAGATTATGATGATCTTAAGAAGACAATGGAAGAAACGTGCGTACACGTAGAACAAAAGAAAAAAAATTCAACCGACTAGTAAATACCGGTTTACATCGTTTGTTATGGAAACGGCAACGAATGATGATTGGACAACACGGTTTAATAAGGCGTAAGAATCCCTATATTGACAAGCATTTCACTGTCCGTTAAACTAAATTATAAGAATTATAATGTAGTAATTGTTGTATGAAAGAGGGTGCATGGCGATGGCAAGTGAACGACTTCAGCACGCGGTCGATTCATTAAAGTCTACAAAAGTGCGAATGACACCGCAGCGTCATGCGATTTTAGAGTTTCTCTTTGAGACGATGACGCATCCAACAGCAGATGAAATTTATAAAGCTTTAGAAGGTAAGTTTCCGAATATGAGCGTTGCTACGGTGTATAATAATTTGCGCGTATTCAAAGAAGTAGGGATCGTTAAAGAATTATCCTATGGAGACTCTTCAAGTCGTTTTGATTCAGTAACAAATAGCCATTATCATATTATTTGTAACGACTGTGGTAAGATTGTTGATTTTCATTATCCAGCTCTTGATGAAGTGGAGACGTTAGCTGAACATGTGACGAACTTCCAAGTTCAATCACATCGTATGGAGATTTATGGAACGTGTCCAGAATGCATGAGTAAACAATCGATCGCACACGATTAATTGTTTTGATCTATAATGAAATGCAAAAAAACACCGCCATATCTCGGCGGTGTTTTTATTTAGGGTTAAAAGATGACTTTCGATTGTAACGAGCGTCTAACTCTTTTCCTTCTAACGCTTTATCGATTGTGAGTGGTTCATTACAGTGCATACATGCATCTACACGACCGAGAATTTTCGTCGCTCCTTCGCATGAAGGACAGATGACTTGTACAGTTTTCATCGACTGCATACCAATCCATAGATAGACAAGAGCGCTCGACAGCACTGATAGGAAGCCAATGATCATTGCAATCGACATTAAGATTGGATTTTCACTAAATACAAAGATAGCTATATACATAATGAAGATCCCGATAAAAATTAATGCGAGTGCAAACGTGCGAATGCGATTAATTTTCGCCACTTGCTATACCTCCTGTTACTTTCAATAAGAACACGTCCATAGTATAACATAGTCATTCATAGCGGTGCATCGACTGCTTTAGAAACTTTTTAAACTTTTTATGGAAAATGTATTGACGCTATAGTTAATATCATGGTATCTTTATATCCGTCGCCAAGAGAGACGGCAGACAACATCGAAAAAAACAACGAAAAAAAAGTTGTTGACGATAATTGCAAAAACATGGTATCTTATAACTCGCACTAACAAATGCGAAACACACCGAAAAAAAAGAATTAAAAAAAGTTGTTGACACAACGAACTGACGGTGGTAAGATAGAAAAGTCGCTGTCACAACGACAGCAACACAAACTAAGCAAAACCATTG
>NZ_BAXL01000028.1:0-46460 GCF_000698185.1 Geomicrobium sp. JCM 19055 | reverse complement strand
TGGGTCACATGGTCCTGGTGAAATAACGAGACGACTTGGGCTTAGCTTCTCCATATCATGAAGCGTTATTTCATCATTGCGGTAAACAAGGCATTCTTCCCCGAGTTCACCAAAATATTGGACTAAATTATACGTAAATGAATCATAATTATCAATCATCAACAACATCTTCTCTTCCTCCTCAGCTCAGCTTAACTCAACTATTCTCTTTCTTCTTTTTTTAGTTTATCATCTACCTTTAAAAAACTAAAGCGACCTCTATAGAAGAGATCGCTTTTCGTTATTAGTCTTCAAATTGATAAAGTGGTGTACTTAAATACCTTTCGCCGTTCGAAGGTATAATTGCAACAACCTTCTTACCTTTGCCTAATTTCTTCGCTTCTTCTAGTGCGGCATAGATCGCAGCACCAGATGATATGCCTCCGAGTACTCCTTCTTCCCTTGCAGCACGTCTAGCAAATTCAAACGCTTGCTCGGTTGAAACTTGTGTAATCTCATCATAGATATCTGTGTTTAGAATTGCAGGAACAAAACCAGCCCCAATGCCTTGAATCTTATGTGGCCCTTTCTGTCCGCCAGATAATACTGGTGCGTCTGCCGGTTCAACAGCTACAATTTTTAGGTTCGGGAAGTTTTCCTTAAGAAATCCCCCAGCTCCAGTTATTGTACCGCCTGTTCCAACACCTGCAACAAACGAATCAAGTTTACCGTCAACTTGTTCAAGCAGTTCGCGACCCGTCGTCTCGCGATGGACATTTACGTTCGCATCATTCTCAAACTGCTGAGGCATAAAATAACCATTTTCATCTGCCAATTCCTGCGCTTTACGAATGGCTCCGCCCATTCCTTCAGGTCCTGGTGTTAAAACAAGTTCTGCGCCATATGCTTTTAACAAATTTCGTCGCTCTTGACTCATCGTCTCTGGCATGACAAGCTTCGTACGGTATCCTTTAGCTGCCGCAACCATCGCTAAGCCGATTCCCGTGTTCCCACTTGTTGGCTCAATGATTGTATCTTGCCCTGGCTTAATCTTACCTTCACGTTCTGCCTTTTCAATCATCGCAAGTCCAATCCGATCTTTTACTGAAGATCCTGGATTGAAATACTCAAGCTTCAGATAAACGTCTGCATCATTTTCCCCAGTTAGGCGGTTGAGCTTTACAAGAGGTGTATTCCCTATTAACTCCGTAACAGAATTCGCAACTCTACTCATTCAGTAGACCTCCTCAAGTTAATCCCAAGTAATTTTATTGGTATTATTAAATATTCTACTGGAACGACTAAATTCTGTCAATTAATATTTTCACTATTCCGCTTCTTGCTTTAGCTCCTCTAAATCCACTTCATTAAACGTGTACACTTCATTGCAAAAATGACATTGAGTCTCTGCACCTTTGTCTTCTTCAATCATCGATTGGATTTCTTCTTTGCCAAGACTTACAATTGCTCTTCCAATCCGTTCTTTTGAGCATTCACACTTAAACTGAACAGGCATCGTTTCCAACACCTTGTAATCATCACCCGTAACCGTCGCAATCATTTGTTCAGGTGTATCACCACGCTCAATTAACTTAGAAACTGGCGGCATGTTGCCAATTTGCTTTTCAAGTCGATCAATAGTGGCGTCATCCGTCCCAGGCATCACTTGTAAAATGAATCCGCCAGCAGCTTTAATGGAGTTATCTGTATCGACTAAAACACCAACACCAACGGAAGAAGGAATCTGCTCAGACGTTACGAAGTAATACGTAAAATCATCACCTAGTTCTCCTGAGACAATCGGAGAATGTCCTGTGAATTGTTCTTTCATGCCTAAGTTCTTCGTAACCGCAATTGAACCGCTCGTACCGACAGCACGAGCTACGTCTAACTTACCGTGTTGATTGAGTTCAAAGTGCACACTTGTTATATAAATACCCTCTAGAATTACCATGTGCATCACTATCAACAATGATCGGGCCTAGTGGACCATCGCCTTCAACTTTAATGGTTACTTTGTCTTCACCCTTAAGCATTGAGCCCATAATCGTCCCTGCGATCATCGTTCGTCCAAGTGCCGCAGCCGCTGTTGGCAACACATGGTGGCGTTGTACGACTTCATTGACCATATTTGTCGTTGTCGCCGCATACACTCTTACTTTTCCATCATATGCTGTTGCCTTCGCTAAATAGTCCGTCATCCTACATTACTCCTTTTATCCTTACAGTATATTTTTATCGTAAATCCGCTTTAATCCTTTTAACGTTAAAAAGGATCAATAACATCAATTGAAGTTGTCGCCTTTCCAATCAGCCTAGCCAGTCCTCCTGTTGCAATGACCTTAGGCTTTTTACTTCCTCGCTTCGACATCCTCATCACAATTCCGTCTACGAGCCCTGCATAACCATAATAAATACCTGACTGCATCGCATGGACAGTGTTTTTCCCAACGACAGATTGAGGTTCTTGAATCTCAATGTGAGGCAATTTGGACGCATGTGTATAAAGGGCATCGGTCGAGATTACAATTCCTGGAGCAATCGCGCCACCTTGATAGCGATCTTTCTCATCGATGTAGCAAAAGGTTGTCGCTGTACCAAAATCAACAATCACCAGAGGACTGCCATGTTCATGTATTCCAGCAACAGCATTTACGATGCGGTCTGCCCCTACATCCTTAGGATTGTCGTAAAGAATGTTCAATCCGGTTTTAATACCCGGTCCAACAACCATGGCTTTCTGATTGAAGTATTTCTCTGTCATATGCTCTAACGTAAACATCAATGACGGCACGACCGAAGAAACAATAACTCCTTTTACTTCAGATGATTGAACACCTTTGTTGTTTAGCATCGTCTGCATAGACATCCCGTATTCATCTTCTGTTCGTTCAAGGGACGTCGTCATTCGCCAATAATGGAGAAGTTCATTATCATCGTATACCCCAAATACAATATGGGTATTCCCAACATCGATTACGAGAATCATCGCTATTTACCCCCTTTTTACAACAAGTCCAACGCACTTAATCGTAACCAATTGCTATCAATTAAACAAACCATTTGCTTTTTAACATAAGAATGAAGGGAGCCTGTAATGGGCTCCCTTCACGTTTAATATCGTTACGATCTACGATCGTCCTTGTGATCTTCTTGATCATCGGTCGGTTCAGACTGCTCTTCTTTACGTTCTTCTTCCGATTCGTCTGTACGTTCCTCTGCTTGTTCAGCTTGATCTACTTGCTCGCTTTCTTCTTCACGATCTTCATCTTGCTTAGAATTGAAGTTCACCTTCACATCGTCAGATTCGATGTCTTTTCGATTGGAATGGTGATTATCCGGTAATTTACCGTCTTCAACGAGTGAATAAATTTGCTCAGCATCTAGTGTTTCAAGCTCAAGTAAGCTCTCTGCAACTAGCTCAAGCTTATCTTTATTCTCAGTAAGAATTTGTTTACAGCGATCATAACATTCTTTAATGATCGATTGGATCTCACGATCAATCTCAAATGCAATGGCATCGGAGTAATTTTGTTCATTTTGAATGTCGCGACCTAAGAATACTTGGCCTCCACTTGATGAGCCAAATTGTAATGGTCCGAGCTTCTCGCTCATTCCATATTCCGTAACCATCTTACGAGCAATACTTGTTGCTCGTTGGAAATCGTTGTGAGCTCCTGTACTTGCTTCCCCGAAAATAACGTCTTCAGCCACTCGGCCACCAAGTAACCCGACAATCTTATCAAGCAACTCTGGTTTTGTCATGAAGTAACGATCTTCTTTCGGTAACATCATTGCATAACCGCCTGCTTGCCCACGTGGAACAATCGTCACCTTGTGAACCATATCCGCATTCTGCAGTTTTACACCAACGACGGTGTGTCCCGCTTCATGGAACGCGACGATATTACGTTCTTTCTTCGAGATGACTCTTGTTTTCTTAGCAGGTCCAGCAATTACTCTGTCGATCGCTTCCTCAATATGAATCATGCGAATTTCTGTTTGATCAGCTCTAGCCGCAACGAGCGCTGCTTCATTGAGAAGGTTCTCAAGGTCTGCACCGGAGAATCCTGGCGTTCGTTGAGCAACGACTTCCAAATCTACATCATCGTTTAATGGCTTGTTTTTTGCATGTACAGCAAGAACTTCTGCACGGCCTTTTACGTCTGGAGCTCCTACTGTAATCTGGCGGTCAAAACGTCCTGGACGTAGTAATGCCGGGTCGAGAACGTCGGCACGGTTTGTCGCTGCGATAATGATAATTCCTTCATTACCGTCAAATCCATCCATTTCAACGAGTAGTTGGTTTAACGTTTGCTCACGCTCATCGTGGCCTCCGCCTACACCTGCGCCACGTTGACGACCAACCGCATCGATCTCATCAATAAAGATAATACACGGCGCATTGCTTTTCGCATTATTAAACAAGTCACGAACACGAGAAGCACCGACACCAACAAACATCTCAACAAAGTCGGAACCACTAATGGAGAAGAAAGGCACTCCTGCCTCACCTGCAACCGCTCGACCGAGTAGAGTCTTACCAGTACCCGGAGGACCAACAAGAAGTACACCTTTAGGAATACGCGCACCAATGTTTGAGAACTTACGAGGGTCTTTTAAGAAATCAACAACCTCTACAAGCTCTTGCTTCTCTTCTTCAGCACCGGCAACATCTTTAAAGCGTGCTTTCTTCTTATCTTCTTGGTACATCTTCGCCTTACTCTTACCGAAGTTCATGACTCGGCTACCGCCACCTTGCATTTGGCTAAGTAGGAAGAAGAAGAGAATGAAGATAATAATAAACGGAAGCATCGCTGTTAGGAATTGCAACCAACCACCAGACTCAGGTGCAGGTTCAGAATCACCTGATACGAGGTTAGGATTATTTTCAAATTCGCTAAGTAGCATATCTGTCATTTCTTGAGACTGGAGAACATGAACTTGGAACAAGTTCGGTTCTTCTTCTGTACCTCCAGTGAGTTCACCTTCAATATAGTAAACATCTAGCTCTGGTTGAACAGTCATCGAAACAATTTCATCATTATTTAATGCTTGTAAAAATTCCTGAGTCGTCATAACCTCTGAATCACCGGTGTCATTATTAAACATGTTAACAATACCGACGAGAATCAGGACTATTACACCCCAGAAAATCGTATATCTAACCGCCCGACTCATTCGAGACCTCCTCCCGCATGTCACACAATACAGGTAATATTATCACATTTACTTGAAAAGCCATAATTAAGAGCCTTGATACACCTCAGGTTTCAAAATACCGATATATGGGAGATTACGATATCGCTCAGCGAAATCAAGACCATACCCTACAACAAATTCATCTGGTACCGTAAATCCAACTAAATCTGGGACAATGTCTACCTTGCGTCCTTCAGGTTTGTCCAATAGCGTCACGATCTTTACAGAATTCGCTCCGCGGTGTCGAAGTAAATTGACGAGATAACTTAGTGTTAAGCCACTATCAATAATATCTTCAATAATTAATACATCACGGCCTTCTACAGAAGCATCAAGATCTTTTACAATCTTAACTTCTCCAGATGATCGCATTTTATTTCCGTAACTTGAAACATCCATAAAATCAATTTCAACGTGAGTATCAATTGCGCGCGTGAGGTCTGCCATAAATGGCAATGCTCCTTTTAGCACTCCAATGAGTAATGGGAACTTACCATCATACTCATTTGTAATTGTCGTTCCAAGTTCCCGGCACTTTTCACCAATTTGCTCAGCACTAATTAATACCTCTTGTATTTCACTTCTCATGTGAACTAAACACCCTCGTTTCCATACAAAAAAATTTCAGAAAAGACCTGCGTCCTTTAATGATCGCTGCAATGTTATTAACACATAGGAATCCGCACGTTCTGTCGTGAAGCGACTTTTCTTTAAAAGCGGTAGCCATAAGATGTTCCCTTTTGAATCCGTAACGACTGGCCATTGATCACGCGCTCTTCTTGTCACTTTCTGATCGATGAAGATTCTATTTAGCTTCTGCCTTCCGTCTAGACCTTTCGGTTCAATAACATCTCCTCGGTTTCTCGTTCTAACAATGAGCGGAAACGACGCGTCCTTCATTGGAATAAAACACTCGTGCTCACTCGCTTGACGTTGTTCCAAGCTTTTCTCAAACGTGAGAATGCCATATGACGTCGTAATCGCACTTGGAACTTCCTCAACTCTCTGGTTGAGTTCGAGCAAGTCAGTTGGCTCATCTTCTAAAAGAAAACATAACGATTCATAATCCCTTTTGCAAATATACCCATTAGATAGGGCAATCTCTGCAGAGGGATTCGAGGAGAAAACTAAACGCAAGCAGTCCTCAATATGTACTCTTGAAACATAGACAGCTTGGGATTGATATAGATAGTTCAATAGTAAGTGAATCGCCTGTCGTTGTAAAGGAATAGCGTGTTTACGAAATCGTGTCAATGCTACAATCGCTTGCCCTTGCTCATACACCACACAATCACGTAATAGATTTTCCGCTTCTTGAGTGACATATGCACGCAGTTCATCGTATTCTTCCACAAATTGTTGATACGATTGCACGTAACGCTCGTTCTCTTTTTGAATCTCCGGTAAGATCCGGCTTCGATAGCGGTTACGCGTATAGCTTTGATCTGCATTTGAAGCATCTTCAAACCAAGGCACGCTTTCTTCAGATGCGACTGCGACAATTTCTGCTTTTGTTAACCCGAGCAACGGTCTAACAACGACTCCTTCAGCTAACTTTCTTTTGGCTTTAATGCCAATACTGCCACCAACATGCCCTCTTGTAATCTTCATTAGTACCGTTTCAACTTGATCATCACCGTGGTGACCCGTTACAAGAGTAGCTGCGTTTTCTTTTTGCATCACTTCTGAGAAGAATGCATAGCGTATCGCCCTAGCATCATTTTGAATTGACTTAGAAGAAACACGATTCCCTTTTAGATCGATACGCTTAAAATAGAACTTTATGTTATAAGCTTCACAATATTGTTCAATCATTAGTCGCTCATCGTCCGATTGCTGTCGCAACCCGTGATGAACGTGCGCAACGATGACCCGGTGACTCGTATGATGAATCAACCAATGCAACATTAACATCGAGTCTACCCCACCAGAAACGGCAGCAACGACGACTTCGTCATGTTGTAACAAATGATGCCGCTTTACGAAGTTATCGATTTGTTTCATATCGTTGCCCGACTCCTCTACCGATTGAGAAAATAGAAAGTGCAAAAGCTAGTCCGCCTGCAATTGCACCTGCTTGCAATAAAGTTCCTGCTCCTTGAGACAGTCCTTCGATGTAATCACCTTGAACGAAGGCAAGCATCGTTTCATAAGCTCGGCCACCGGGCACGAGCGGAATAATTCCTGGAATCGTAAACGTTGTAACCGGAACTCTTTTCTTCCTCGCTGCAAAATGGCTAATTAACGCGGATGAAAACGCCGCAACCGCAGCTGCTGGAACGGGACCAACACCAGTGATTGGCAATAGACTATAAACAGACCATGAAAGCATTCCAATGAGTCCAATCATCCATAACAATCGATAAGGAATGTTGAAAATTATGGCAAAGGCAATCGTTGCAATGCCACAAATGATTAGCTCCCAAACCATAACACTCGCTCCTTATCTATAAAAATAACGACACTGCCGTCGCAACACCAGCGGCAATGGAAAGTGAAGTTAATGCGGCTTCCGCTCCCCGTGCAAGACCTGATATTAAATCGCCTGCCATAAGGTCACGAACGGAGTTCGTTAAAGGCACCCCAGGAACAAGCGGAATTAATGACCCGATAATAATTTGGTCAATGTTCGTCCCAAATCCACTATGAACAAGGATTAACGCCGTTACTCCTCCAAAAAAATGCCGCTAAGTATTCAGAGAAAAACTTCGCTTGTAAATAATGTTGAAAAAGTACAAGAGCAAGCGTTGACACAAGCCCACCAATTGAAGCTGGGATCATATCAAACAGTGAATCGCCAATAAGGTATGAGAATGCACCGCCACCGATAGCTGAAGCAATGTAAATCAACCATAACGGATAGTTCATCGGTTGCTTCTCAACCTCTTCAGTTCTTGCCTTGCATCTGTGATTGACATACGACCAGCGACGAACTCTCTTGATATGTGATTGACTTCCGTTACTTTGCTAAGGTCTTGGAAACGGTCAACAATCCGAATCATTTGCATAATATCATCATCGTCTTCTAATACACCGGATAAGAAAATGCCCGTCGTTGTCACAAAGCTATTCACATTGTCCATTCCACCAGCAATGGCCATTCGCTTCATTGTGTCTTCAACCCGATAGGTTTCCGCACCATACATGAGCATCAACTTACCCGCAAGTAGACACAAATCAATTAATTTGTCCTTTTTTTTGTGGTCATGTATCTTCGTCCTTTTATCGGGCTTTAAATCATCTGTCCTACCAAGTATAAGACAGAAGTGATTAAGAGAAAAGCGATGACTAGCACAAGATCTACAATGCCGACGAGCGCCGGCTGTTTTTGTGCCTTTTTCCTCATTTTCTTTCTTCGTTTTGGCCTAGCTGATTGATCGACTTTCCTATGACGATCTTCTCGTTTTGCAATAAATTTCATTAGATCTGTACGTGCAGCTTCTGCATCTTGAAACGAACCTTGGACCATTTTTTTTAACCAATGTCGATAAGGACGTAGCTGTTCATTTCGCTCTAAACAAGTCATTAACGTTTGCTTTCCGTCATTGCCTTTTTCAAAACGTTTCTTTTCGATGAGGTGGATAAAAATCATACCCGCTGCAAATAAATCATATTGTTCGTCTGCTTTTCGATCGCCCATCCCCCAATACCCTCGATCGTAAAACTCCGTATACTCTTTAATCGCCCGGCCTTTTATTGTCGTTCCACCAACATCTAACCAACGTACTCGGTACGGCGGGCCAGTAATGAGCAAGTTCTCGGGCTTTAAATCACCAAATACCCAGCCAGCGCGATGCAAACGCGATAAATCACCAAGCAATTGAACCATAAATACAGGCGCCCATTCGTTGCCATGCTCCTTTAAATGATCAAATACAGGCACACCTTGTAAATACTCCATCACATAAAATGGATGCTTTTGGCCTCTTACAATACAATCATCCGTATCGATAAAAGAAGGCCCAAGTATTTGTCCTTGGACCTTCCCAAAATGCTTTAGTACATTCACCTCAGACGTAATCGACATACTGTTATGTCCGATCTTTAATGCGACTTTTCCATGTTTCGAATCAGCGAGGTAAACGACCCCAGTTGCACCGCGCCTAACGGCTTTAGAATATGATAAACATTGCGGTTCCATTTCCCGAGCAATTTCGTCCCCCTCGGAAAGTTAGGAGCCTCGTTCCTCGAGTTCATATTCGTCTTCTCCATAAGAGATCATGCTCCTTCTTTTCCGAGACTGGAATTGTTGAATTGCTGCTTGGATCGCAGGCCCTGTCGGTGTAATGCCACCAACTGATATTTTATCGAATAAACCGCTCAACCCTGTAATTCCAGATGTCCACCCTTTAATAATGTCTGTATCGTTTCGCTTACCTGGGAACGTGAGCAACGTGTAGTAGTTGCTTCCCCCTCTAGAATCCATCGATATAGACAAATCGACAAGCGCCTCTTGTACAGTGCGTAATTTATTTCTCATACTTGCACTGGCGTCCACAAGAATGACGACTTCAAAATCAACACGTTCACCAAGATCATCAACGACTTCCATCACTTCTCCACGTTTCTCTGGAGAAAGGTCATCCCATTCTTGTTCTCTGCCAAGAATTTGGGACAACTCTTTATTAACGACCCCTTGTAGTGTTTGTGTCATCGCTTGTCTCGTTACCATCTGGACAGTTTTGGCGAGTTGTTTCATGTAAACAACTTGACTAATCCCTCCACCAGCAGTCGCAATCTTTTCAATTTCATCATAGGCGTCTTCGTTTAATGACCCTTCTTCAAGAACACCAATCACATTGACTGTTATGTTTTCTTCACGTGCAAGAGCTGCGATTGCAGCTGGATCACCGCCATCATTTGAACAACCATCGGTTAACAATAGAATCTGTTTTAGCGTTCCTTTACTCATGGCTTAGTCCTCCCTTAGTGAATCTTAAACTTTGTATCTAGCATTGTTGACGATTTCACTAAGAGATATACCAATTAAGCTTCTTTATAAATTTGTGGAACCCACTTTTGCATTGGGATCTTCGCCCAACGCGGAGTATTCCGACGAATCTTCGTTACAACAACGGTCATGTCATCATCTATCTTGCCGTCGCTAACACGAATGACTTCTTCTAATAATAAATCTGACATCGTCTGAGGATCTTCCGTCTCCATCTCAGAAATGATTCGTCTCATCCACCTTTCTTTGTTTTCCACATGCTTCACCCCATCGAACATTCCGTCACTCATCATAATTAATAAATCTTCATCTTGCATACTTCTTGATACGACATCAAAATTAGCTTCCGAAATAATGCCCATCGGCAAATTACCAGATTCAACAGAAGAAACTTGCCCACCTCGTTTAATGAAACTTGGCATAGAGCCGATTTTTATAAATGACGTATCTGCCGTTTGCAAATCAATAATCGTTAAATCCAGCGTTGAAAACATCTCTTCGTCTGCACGAAGTGAAAGTACAGATTCATGGATTGAATCGCTACTTTCTCATCGATGCCTGACTGTAATAAATTTTCTAATAACTTTAGTGTTGCCTTGCTCTCATCGTGTGCTTTTTTGCCGTTGCCCATGCCATCACTTATGGCAACTGCAAACTTCCCGAACCCAAGTTGCATCGCAGCATGATTGTCCCCCGATAACCACGCACCACCTTGTGCAACAGTTGCCGCTCCTGAGTCAACTGTATAGGTCTTTGCAGAAACGAAATTCATTACTTTGCCGTCCTCCACATCTTCGTCATTTTCCGGATCGACAATAATGTGATCATTTAAGATCCCTGATAACATCGGCGCAATTAGCTTTTCCGCTTCTTCCCTGCCTACATCTTCCCCAAGTTCAATTTCTACTCGCACGTCACGAGGCGTTAAGTTATAGACATCGACTTGACCGATATCAATCCCTGCTTCTTGAATCGCTTCGTGAATTTGTTCCTCTTGACTATCATGTGTTTCTTTTTCCTTTTGAATTTCTCGCGCAAATTCCCCCATTACTTGCGATACCCCTTGCAACTGATCAGCAACAAGCCTTCTGCTTTCTTCAAGTTGCTTAGCATACGTTTTTCGAAGCTCATGAGGTCCCCACTGTTCTTTCATCGTTTTAACAATTCGATCAGGATAAATACAATGCCGCTTTAGACGGTCATAAGAGCCTTTTTGAACATCTCCTTGTTCAATATCTGTCATAACGTCTTCCATGACATCATAGGTTGTATCAAAGCGCTCTGCCCAACACGTCTCTTTACGGAAACACTTTTGACATGTACTTGCTGTAATCGTCGCTAAGAACCGATCACCTTCAAGGTCTTTCTCATTTGTATACGTCGTTTCCCGATCATTTGTAAAACTAGAAGATAATGTCTGAAAAAGATCGGAAAACCGCTCAACACGCGCAGCTGTAACATCTCGAATTTTACGCATATACCGCTGTTGTTCCTTTGAATGTTCGGTCGTCCCAGGTACATACTTCGCCATATATTGAATGGCACTTTTTGGCGTCAGCAAAAATAACGCAATCGCTGCGACCGACTCCATGACAGTAATTCCTGCACTACTTAGCCCTTGTCCATATAAAGCAATTAACGCCGTACCGACAAGCAAACCTGCACTGACCCCAATTTTATTACCATCTTTAAGAAGCCCGCCAAGAAGGCCTGCAAATGCGAGTAAACTCATCTGATACAAGTTCACAACGGCGGCCAAACTCAAAACGAGACCTGTGACAACACCGACCGTTGCCCCAATCGTTGCGCCTCCTGCCAAAGCAAACAATAAAACTAAATACCGAGCAAGAATATGTTCTGCACCTAGCCGTAAATAACCCAGCCAATTGCCCCTGTCATGACCGATGCAATAAGAATGATAAAACAGATAATTTCTTCGCTTTTTAACGAGCGCTGTTTTCGTTTATGTGTAATAAGAGGCAGGCTTTGCAAAAAGATCATCGTAAGCATTAGTGCAAGACCTGCTTCGATCGCACCCATCATCCAATGGTATTGAGTGACCGTTCCCATGCTCACGTATGTGATTGCTATTCGTGCTAGAAACGAAGTAACCAATACAGCAACTGGCAATGCCCAACGCGTTTGTATCATTAATGTTTTAAATAGCTTGTACAAAACGAGAAAGCCTACCATCCCGATCAGTACATGAGGCAAGTTAAAGGTTAAGCCCCAAATCGTTCCGACAAGTATAGCAGTTGCAGCTAGTAATGCTCGATTCTTCTTTAGAACGAAGACGGCTGCGAAAAAGGGTAATGCAAACGGATATAAATCCGATAATATAGCAGCTCGACCGAGCATGACCCCAACGATAAATAACAAGACGCCCCATTTAAGAAAAACAAGTTCCGTTCCTTTTTCGAATTTACTCATGAGTTGCATCCATCTCTGTTTAAGAGGAATGAACCCGTCTGTTCCAACTGTGACTCTTGCAAATGTTCCCTGGCCCGTCTCTTTATGAATCATCTATGCCCACCACCGTTTTGTTTTTCTTGGTGATGAGTATATCGAGGTTTTGATGCAGTGTTTGTCAGAATGACGACGACGTAAAAAAAATCGTTCGACTCTTTCTTGAAAGAACAGAAATACTTGTCCCTTCGCCGTTTTGTAATCATAAGTGATTGTTATGCTCACAAAAATTCGCCATAATCATCAATCATTTTCCGACAGAAGCTACAAAAACAAACCGCTAAACCGTGCGAAATAAAGCGAACGACAAAAAAACCATGTTGCTCGTAAGCAACATGGTTGGATTATCATATAAATGGTAGCGGCGGAGGGAGTCGAACCCACGACCTCACGGGTATGAACCGTACGCTCTAGCCAGCTGAGCTACACCGCCATTTAACAAGACAAGAGTTATTATATCGACTACATAAAGCAAAGTCAATGGTTAACCGAAAAATCATGTAAGAATAAAATAGGCAGATCAGGAAAGCTCCTGTTCTGCCTTTATTTATACATCTATTTGAGACGAATCATCATGTCTCTGTTTGCAGAAGGGATCTAACTATTTACGGCCACCGCCTTTTCGGTTGTCGCTCTTCTTACGCAAGGTTGAGAGATTCTCCTCACTATCTTTTAAGAAGCGGCTCATCTTATCTTCAAATGAGAGTGTTTGCTCACGCTTCTTAAACCCGCCTCCTTGACTACGACGCGGTTTCTCTTCTTTTGGTCGCTCTGTTGCTTTACGAATCGAAAGTCCAATCTTCCCGTCACTTTCAATCTTTAGAACTTTAACCGTTACTTCATCGCCAACCTTAATAAATTCCTTGATGTCTTTCACATATTGATCAGCGACCTCACTAATGTGAACGAGTCCTGTTTGACCTCCTGGTAAATCTACAAAAGCGCCAAAGTTTGTTACACCGGTGACTTTCCCTTGATACTTGCTGCCAGCTTCAATCGACATTGATGAAACGTTCCTCCTCATATTTTCTTAAACCATACGTTAAACGTATGTAGATAAAGCTTACACGATTACTATTCTATGTTGCAAAGGTTACTTTGTGATTAGTCGTCTTCCTCATCTTCTTCTTGATCGTCATGACTCTCAGGTACCTTGAAGATCGTTTCACCTGGTTTAGTTAAGTATAAATCGCGCCTCGCAACTTCTGCAATATAATCAATATCATTATAATTGACAATATCTTGCTCGAGCTGCTTTTGTTCTTCCATTAACTCAGCGTATCGCTCTTCAAGTTGCTCTTGTTCTTGATCATTAGCGTCAATCATTGACTTTTGAGAGATAAGCCCAACCGCTGCAAACACGATCACAAACGCACCAACGATCCCAATAAAAATCAGTCTTCGCTTTAGTCCTCGACGACGTCTTTCTTCTCTCATTTGCAAACGCTTTTGTTCTTTGTCAAATGGCTTGTCCTTATGAATTGTCGTTACTTTTTCTCGATCGTTTGATTTCGGCATGTCGCACCTCTCTCTCATCATATGAGAAACGCAATGAGAGGATTGCTAGGAATCCTCATCATCACTTTTTTTTCGAGAACCAACGAATCACTCGTGAGTACATGGCTTTTACTTGTTTAACAATTTTCGGACCTTGTAAAAGTAAATACACAGGTCGAATAAAGAAAAACAGAAGTTTACTTAATTGAATCACACTCCACTGGACAATTGTCAAGAGAAAAATTGCTATTTTGGAAATTAGTTTATATAACCGAGGATGGGTGTGATGATTAAGACGTAAATCGTTTTCTTGATTGCCATGATCAACCATTGTACCATTTGAATGATTCGTTCGAGCAATCGCAAAAAGAAAGGACGTACCGTATGCCAATACGTTACAAACCCTAGAATAATCGCAATAAAAATGTAAATCCTAAGCTCTCCAAAATTCATATAAAACAGCAGATAGAAAACGAGTAGAGCCTGTACAATCCAGAAAGCTAAATCCATTACTGCCTGTGTCCACTTTGAACGCAAAAGTAAACATCGATGATACACATCTAGCTGTAACGCAATGGCAGAACCTGCAGCAATCATAGCGAAGAAGGTTTGGAACTGTACAACGAGTGTCACTTAAATAACTTCCCAAACAAGCCTTTTGGTTTTCCTGATCCACTGCTATCTACGTAAATCAAATCATCCACTTTCCCTACGATTGAAACAATGCCTTCTTCAACATTCAGATTCTTCATATGCAAGTCATGGCCTCGAACGGACAAGAAACCCATTACAGTCTCTAATAGAAACTCTTCACTATCAAAACTCTGGACTTCTTTTACTCCGCTAATTTCGAGGAGTTTACGACCTTTCATAATCACTTCATGATCACTATTCGTGTTGTTTTGATACCGTTGATTCGTGACATATTCAGACATATCAATTCCTCCTAACATAATCCACTCGTTGTCTTATCTTATGCCTCGCGGAGGCGAAAAAGAACAAGCCATTCCACACCACTAAAAAAAGAAGCCCTTTATTATAGGGCTTCTTTATGTGCACGTTTATCAATCATCGTGATAGACTTCTTCAATTGTCGTATACATCAGTGCGGCTTCATTCTTTTGGGCCGCACTGTTAACGGATTCAATCTTCACACGAAGTGTTTTTTTCCCGAAACGAATAGACACTTCATCTCCTGGATTCACTTCAGTTCCAGCCTTAGCAGCATGACCATTTACCGTAATACGGCCTGCACCTGCAACTTCCTTCGCTACAGTACGCCTTTTTATAATGCGTGATACCTTTAGAAATTTATCGATTCTCACTTATTCATCCTCACTTTCTCTCTCCAATTGTTTTGCCTCGTCCCAAAAGCGGTCCATCGTTTCTAGCGATACGTCATTCATCGTTTGTCCTTGTTCTAATAAACGCTTTTCAATGTGCATAAACCGCTTTTTAAATTTCGTATTCGTCATCTGCAAGGCTTCTTCAGGTTGTAATCGATAAAACCGAGCAAGGTTGACGACAATAAACAACACGTCACCTAATTCCTTCTTAATGTCTGATTCATCGTGTTGTTCACTAATCGCTTCTTTCCACTCACGAATCTCTTCTTCGAGCTTTTGCCACATTGGCGCTGCTGTTTCCCAACTGAATCCTACTTTTGCAGCTTTCTTTTGCAATTCATAAGAAACCATTAGTGCAGGCATCGATTTCGGAATTCCTGTCAGCTGCGATTGCTCGCTTTCTTTGCCTTGCTTTTCTTGCTTTTTAATTTCGTCCCAATTCGTAACGACGTCCTCGCTCGTTTCAGCCGTAGCTGTTGAGAAGACGTGTGGGTGTCTACGAATCATCTTATCTGTAAGTGTCTTAATTACATCATCAATCGTAAAGTACCCTTCATCTTCACCGATTTGGCTATGAAGCATGACTTGTAACAACACGTCCCCAAGCTCCTCAATAAGATGATCATCATCGTCTTCGTCGATCGCTTCTAGCACTTCATACGCTTCTTCTAGCAAATATTTTTTGAGCGATTGATGTGTCTGTTGACGATCCCACGGGCATCCGTCAGGGCTTCGTAATACGTGAATCACCTCTCGTAAACGACGGAACGTATGACGTGTTAGCTTTTCTTCGCGCACTGGTGGTACATAGACGACAGCTAAGTTCGAAGTTTCTTGAAACGCCCGGTCCAATTCATACAGAGGCAGTTCTACAACCGATTCCCCAGCTCCACCGGCTTCTTTTACGATTCTTATACGGTAATCATCTGGCAGCTGCTCCATTAACGAAAGTTTTACGTTAGAGGCTGTAAAGAAATCGTACACTTGTGTCAAAATCAAATGTTGGTTCAATGACCAGTCTGAGCTAGAAAAACTTGTCGCATCAAGAAGCTGAAAACCTTCACTAGGATCCATTCGTAATGCTGTAAAAACCGGATCAAGAAAGCTTTGCCCGCCCTCAATTTGAAGCTGAATCACACCTTGTCGTTCCTTTTCTAGTAATCGTTGCACAGTTTCTTCAGCAACAAGTGGGTGACCTGGCACAGCATATAAAACCGGTTCATCTTGACTTGATGCTTCGTTAACTAAACGCTCAACGATGGCTTCGTATACCGGTTGGAACGTATCATGTGCCTCATATACATCATCAAATGGGTGAATCGTCAGTCCTTCTAGCTCCAATTCCTCCATCACCGGGTGTGCTTTCGTTCTAACATACAATTTATTTGAATTTTTTTAATCGTTTATACGTTGAAAGTGTCATTTGGTCGAGCGTCCCCGCCCCTAAGCCAAATACACAAATTGTTGGTAAATTCACCAATGACAACTCCTCGTTTCTCTTGCTTGTCTATGTTATTATATCATAGGCAATACCTCTACAATCTAGAAGCTTTACACATCATTTATTAATGGGGGAATGAGTTTTGGCTAACTTAAAACGTTATGTCGCTGGCTTTGCAGGAGCCACAGTACTTCTTGCAGGTTGTTCATCAGATCCTGGTGCAGTTGAAGAAGGAAGCGACGGAAGTACATCAACAGGTAGTGCTGGAGGAGACCAATTTGTGTTAGCGCTCTCTTCAGACATTGTTTCTTTGGATCCTCAAGAAACAACAGATGTTCCATCATCTCAAGTTTCGACAAACATTTATGAAAACTTGCTAGAGCATGACAATAACATGGAACTTCAACCTGTACTTGCAGAATCGTACGAAATGGTTGACGATTTAACGTGGGAATTCCAAATTCGTGAAGGCGTTACGTTCCATGATGGTGAAGAGCTGAATGCAGATGCAGTTGTTAAGAACTTCGAGCGTCTATTAGATCCAGACAACGCGAAACCTCGTGCAAACATGTTTGAATTAGTGGAAGAAATTACAGCAATTGATGAGTATACAGTAGAATTTACAACGAGTGAACCATTTGCACCACTTGATGCACATCTTGCTCATAGTGCAGCAGCGATTATTAGTCCAGCAGCCATTGATGCAGATGAAAATGGAGATGCACTTTTGAGTGTTAATGCAGCAGGTACAGGTTCTTTTGAACTTGACGAGTGGGTTCAAGGTAATGAAATTCGTTTAAGCAAAAATGAAAATTATTGGGGCGAAGAAGCTCAAGTATCACAAGTAACAATGCGTGTTGTTCCTGAACAAAGCACGCGTATCGGGATGCTTGACCAAGGTGAAGTGCATTTTATTGATCAAGTAGAATCTGCGAATTCAGGCATTGTTGACGACATGCAAAACGCAAGTCTTCTTACACAAGAACAACTTGGATTTGAATACATCGGCTTTAACACAGATGTTGAGCCTTTTGATGACCCTGATGTTCGTCGTGCCATCGCAATGGCTATTGATTCAGAAGTGCTTCTGGAAGGCCTTTATGGTGGGTTTGGTTCAGTTGCAACAGGTCCATTAAGCGAGTACACATTCGGATATAGCGAAGATACACAAGGAATTGAATACGATCCTGAGGGCGCGAAAGAATTATTAGCAGAAGCGGGTTATGAAGATGGCTTCTCTGCATCGATTCTTACAAATGATGCAAACCCTACACGTATTCACATTGCAGAAGTTGCTCAAGACTACCTTCAAGAAGTTGGAGTAGATCTTTCAATTGAAATGATGGAGTGGGGAGCATTTTTAGATGCCACTGATCAAGGGAATACAGAAATGTTCGTTCTTGGATGGTCTACGGTAACAGCGGATGCAGACTATGCTTTACATCCTAATTTCTATTCTGGAAATCATGGTTCTCAAGGAAACTCAACATTTTACGATAACGAAGAAGTCGACGCATTATTAACAGAAGCTCGTAGTGAATCTGATAATGATGCTCGTGCAGACCTTTATGCACAAGCAGAGCAAATCATTATTGAAGAGGCTCCTATGATCTTTACTGTTCATAATGACTACATCACAGGTATTGCTGACTCTGTAGAAGGATTTAACCACCTAGCTACAGGCATTTATGACCTCAGTGAAGTATCAATCAACGAAGAAGAAGCAGGATATTAAGTCCGAGTTTTTGACCCATCTGTACTTTTGTATAGATGGGTTTATTGTGTTCTTTCGAACACTCCGATATAATCTGAATAAATAAAAACTGAGGTGTTTCCAATGTAAAACAATCACCCGACCGTTGAGAATTTAATGAAGGGGGTTATCCAATGTGACTCACTCCTTTTCTTCAGTAAATAACTGATCAGAAAAGGAGGCTTACGTTTTCGTGCATTGGAATTTTGTTTTTTTTAGTCGTGGGCAGAGCTTGTCAGCAATCGGGATTTGTACTATTTATCGTAGCTCTCATGCACGTGATTTATATGGAAACTGCATCAGCTTTATTCATGAGCTTTATCCCAGTTACGATTACTTTGGCCCGATTCGGTGCAAATCTTATCGCTCCGTTACTGTTTACTCGTTTCTCTTTAACGACAATCCTTATATTCGCTACGAGAACAAAAGTCTTACTTCTTGTGCTCGTCTTTGCATGCATATTCTATAATTTATTGTTTTTAGCCTATATTATTGTTTTTTTTGTATCGATGATGGACGCTTGGTTCGACCCGAGCAGCCAAGCGCTTGTACCGAGAATCGTTGACAAAGAAAAGCGCGTCCGTGCGAACAGTACGATCAGTCTCGTTAGCGAAGGAGTTGAATTTATTTGCTGGGCGCTAGGAGGTTTATTGCTTGCCTATGTTCATGCACCTTTTTTTATTCCTACTCGTTGTGCTTAACGCCGTGTTCACCGCCGCTTCCTGCACCTTGTTACATCAACGAGTGAACAAGACGTTCGCGAACGAAGGCGAACCAAAGAGCTGGCACACAGAGATGCGCCGCGGCTTCTCGGTAATGGTCTCGTCTCGCTGGCTATTGCATGCTGTATTGGCGTCATTTCTCACGTCAGTCGCAAATGTCGTATGGATTGCAGCAATCACGTACCTTTTTGTTGAACAAGTTCTTATGGTGAGTGAGGGCTGGTGGGGGTTTTTGAATGCAAGCCTGTTAATTGGGTTGCTCCTTGCGAGTCTCGTGCTAAGAACGCATCATTCCCTTATTCAACAAAACCAATCAAAGACGGTTTTTGTAGGGTTGGTTGGCACTGCATTGTTTACACTACTGTTTGCGTTAACCGTTGAGCTTTTTTGCGCTTCTTATCATTGCTTGTCTCGGGTTCTTTTTACAGCTAGAGGCCGTCGCTTCACAGACGCTGTATCAAGAGCGAATCGACGTAAACGTTCTTCCTTACGTCTATGCTGCAGAAGGTACTGTTGCCATGTTCGGGTTTGCACTAGGCTCCTTGCTCGTTGGCTTTGCTGCGGACCATTTGCATTTAATGTTGATCTACTTGATTTCAGCACTACTCATCGTTTTGGCTAGCTTTCTTTGGTTTAGAGCTTTTAAACAAGAATGGCAAAAATAAAATAAATAAATAAAACCCCTCCAAAAATTTGGAGGGGTTTTATTTATGATGTAAGTACTTCATGTAAGTGTTCTAAATCATGTTTGAGATGTTTCTCCATCATGGCGCTTGCTGTTTGCGCATCTCGTTCTTTTAAGGCTTTAAAGATTTGTCGATGTTCATCTTGAATATGCGTAGCACGCCCACGTCCTTCAAAGTTCATCACTCGACAGTAAAAGATTAAAGCTTCAATTGTATTGAGTTGACTCGCTAAGTATGGGTTATGACTACATTGAGCAATTTCTTGGTGGAACTTTTGATTCCAATCAATAATGCGTTCATCATCGGCTTTATCACGAATCAGTCGATCAACTTCATCTAGAATATCTGAAACAACCTCTAATTCTTGTTCACTTGCGTGTTGAACTGCCAATTCAACTGCTAATACTTCAAGCGCAATCCTAAGCTCATAAATGTGCTCTACGTCGGTTACCGTTAGCGAGTAGACGACAAATCCAAGCTTCTCATCGGCAACAAGCAAACCATCCTTCTCAAGCAATCGCATTGCTTCTCGAATCGGTGAACGACTAATGCCCATTTCTTTTGAGAGTTGACTCTCATTAATTCTATCACCAGCACGGTATGTGCGGTCATAAATGCGTTGTTTGATCTCTCGATATAATTGGAGATAATATGGAATTGGCTTATCAATCTTTGCAGCACACATGTCATTCACCTATCCTTCAATCGATCGACGATGCATTCGAGTCCGTTGTTCAACCCCATTATTACGTAACGTGTTCTAATCGTTTACGTTTAAATCTATAAAACCGGGAAAAGGTTATTTAACGTTAGAAAAGCAGACCACGATGACAATGGCCTGCTTTCCGTAGGTTATGATATTTGGGGTGAATCGATATGTTACTTACAATGATAAAGGAACAGCCGGAATCTGTAAAGGGATACCGGCTTATAAATTTAAATTAGTTCGGTATCATTGTTCCATTTGTCTTGCTAAGAAACCTGCCGCTGTTTCGATAAGCATTCGTGCCACGCTTTCTTCAGGTGGTTTTTCTTTTGAAATCATGACAACAGCTCCAATTGGATCCCCGTTTGCAATAATTGGCGCGACAACATAACCTTCCATCGTGTCACGATGATCACTTACTAAGTTATAATCACCGTGTTGAAACTCCGCTTTCGTTGTTCGCGTATTAATTGCATCCTCTACAATTTCCCCAATACTCTTGTTTGCAAAGTCTTTCTTCGATCCACCAGATACAGCAATGTATGAATCGCGATCTGCAACAAGAATAGGATGCCCTAAACTGTCATAAAGTGCTTCCGCATACTCCTTTGCAAAGTCCCCAAGCTCAGAGATTGGTGAATACTTCTTCAAAATGACTTCGCCATCTCGGTCTACGAAAATTTCTAATGGGTCTCCTTCACGAATCCGTAACGTACGTCTGATTTCTTTTGGGATGACCACTCTGCCTAGATCGTCAATTCGACGAACAATACCAGTAGCTTTCATTGGTGTGCCTCACTTTCATGTCGATGTACTATCTAATCAATGATGTTCCTTCTCTCATGACTGTTTTTAGTATCCGTAACCAAAAAAAGAACTATTCACCCATAATAAAAAAAAGTTTACCTTACACATCCTGATCCCGTAGATTACAGGGGTTAATTCCATAAAAAAAATGAAGCACTCCATTATAAAAGAGTGCTTCATTTACTAAGATACCGTTTTGGAAGCGGTTTTCTTTTTCACTTCTGGTATTCTTGACATTAGCTTCTCAAGTAACGTTACATAAACGAGAGAGCCCATACGTTTCTTTTGGATATTGAGCTTAATTTGACTACCCTCTGTCCCAACACCAACGTCTCGACCAAGCTCATTAACTAGGCGGAACAATTCAGCGCCATCGATGTTATTCGATGCTTCTTCAGTGAATAAGATTGTACATTTACCGCCTGTTTCTGAAATTGAAGCAACACCTTCTTGTAAGCTATACAATTTGATCGTTGCAATCGAGAAGAGCGCTCGCACTTCATCTGGATATTCGCTAAATCGATCCATCATCTCATCTTGTAGATCGGTTAGCTCATCAAACGTATTGATCCCTTTGAAACGCTTATACATTTCAATTTTTTGTTTTGGATCATGAATGTACGTCTCAGGAATGTACGCTTCAACTTTAATATCTAATGGAATGTCTTCAGCTTTTGGTTCACGTTCTTTCGTACTTCCTTTATATTTACGCTGCTCAATTGCATCTTTTAGCATTTGTGAATACATATCAAAGCCGACACTATCGATATAGCCATGTTGTTCAGCTCCAAGCAAGTTCCCCGCGCCTCGAATGGATAAGTCACGCATTGCGATCTTAAATCCTGAACCGAGCTCTGTAAACTCTTTAATCGCTTGTAGACGCTTTTCCGCCACTTCAGTTAGAACTTTATCACGTTTATACGTAAAGTATGCATATGCAACGCGATTTGAACGTCCAACTCGACCCCGGATTTGGTAAAGCTGACTTAATCCCATTTGATCGGCATTGTAAATGATGAGTGTATTTACATTCGGAATGTCTACACCCGTTTCAATAATTGTCGTCGTTACAAGAACATCTTTATGACCTTCTAAGAAATCAATCATCACTGACTCTAACTCACGTTCATTCATTTGGCCGTGTGCATAGGTGACGTCAGCATCTGGTACGAGCATTGAGATCTGCTCTGCCATCTGCTCAATGTTATCGACACGGTTGTACAAGAAGTACACTTGGCCACCACGACTGATTTCACGCTCAATTGCTTCTTTTACGAGAGAGGCATTGTATTCCAGTACATACGTCTGCACAGGGAAACGATTTTCTGGTGGCGTTTCAATAAGGGATAAATCCCGTACACCGAGCATCGACATGTGAAGCGTTCGCGGAATTGGTGTCGCAGTTAACGTTAGTACATCAATGTTCGAACGCAATTGCTTAATTTTTTTTCTTTATGCGTGACGCCAAATCGTTGTTCTTCATCGACAATCAGTAACCCTAAGTCTTTGAACTTTACGTCTTTCGATAAAATACGATGCGTTCCAATGACCATATCCAAGCCACCGGTCTCAAGGGAACGGACATTTTCATTGATCTCTTTACGTGTTCTAAAGCGATTAAGTACACCGACGTTGATTGGGTAATCGCCAAAACGCTCCAAGAATGTATCATAATGTTGCTGTGCAAGAATTGTTGTCGGAACGAGAAGTGCGACTTGTTTGCCTGACATGATGGCCTTAAACGCTGCACGGATTGCTACTTCTGTCTTCCCGTACCCTACGTCACCACATAGTAGGCGATCCATCGGACGCTCTTTCTCCATATCCTCTTTAATCTCTTCGATCGCTTTTACCTGATCTTCCGTTTCTTGATAAGGGAATGAGCTCTCAAACTCTCGCTGCTCCGTGCTATCTTCTGAGAACGCATGTCCTTTCGAACTTTCACGTTCAGCATACAATTTGATCAAATCATCAGCAATGTCTTCTACAGACGACTGTACTTTCCGTTTAACTTTCTTCCAGTCCTGACCACCCAACTTGTAGATCTTCGGGTCTTTATCTTCAGAACCAACATACTTTTGAATTTGGTCAATTTGCTCTACAGGAACGTACAACTTGTCATTTCCCGCATAAGAAATATGAACGTAGTCTTGATTCATGTTGTTTACAGACAACGTTTCAACGCCGAGATATTTACCGATCCCATGACTGACATGAACGACTAAATCACCGACATTAAGTTCAGAGTAACTTTTGATTCGCTCAGCGTTCGATAACTTCTGTCGACGTCTAGCTTTTGTTACTTTTTTCGTGAACGTTTCACGCTCTGTAATGACAGCAAGGTGCTCAAACGGCAACTCAAAGCCATTGTGCAAGTCTCCTTGTACAATGTAGGCCTTCCCTTGGTCTAGAGGTTCATCTCGAGAAACAGGAGTTGCTTCGATGTCATAATCTTGAAGAATCCCCTTTAGACGCTTCACACGATCGTCATCTGAAGCAATAAAGACGATGGTGAAGTTTGCTTTTGACCAGCGCTCCACCTCATTTTGCAACACAGGCATTTGACCATGGAATTGTTGCATCGCCTTACAATTAATACTTTCAACATTTGCAGCTGAACACCGGGTACGCCACGTAAAAAGATCGAGAAATAAATGACAGATTGGTCGATTGACTTAATAATATCTTCATAATGCTTTGATAAACGTAAGTCATGGGGAACTTCTCCTTGTTCAAGCATCGTCATGTGCCAATCCGACTCTTCTCGGTCCAAGCGAACGGCTGTTTCTTGCACCCGACTAATTTCGTCTACAAAAATTTTCGCTTCGCTCGGTAAATAATCAAGCAATGTTGCAGGTGTTTCATACATATACGAAATATACTTGTATAATCCTTGGAAACGAATTCTTTCGTTAATTTGGTCAAGTTCAAACGATAACGATTTCTCAAGCTTATCCCGTGCCTCTTCATCGTTTACTTTTTTTTGAGACTCTTTTGCATTTGTTCTGTGAGATTTTCAGCAGCTCGTTGCCATTCAGGCTCAGTTAAGATTGTCTCTTCAGCGGGTCCAATTGTAATTTGCTCAATTGGTTCAAGAGAACGTTGGTCTTCTGCATTGAAATAACGCATCGAATCAATTTCAGTATCAAATAAATCAATCCGTAACGGATGTTCTTCAGTTAAAGGATAAATATCTATAATTCCACCACGCACACTAAATTCACCCGGTGTGGACGCAAGGTCTGCACGCACGTATCCCATTGCTTGAAGCTCAGCTAAAAACGCCTCAACATCTAATTCTTGGCCAACACGCAATTCATATTGACTTTTTTTCCCAGCGTTCTTTCGGCGGCAGCAAGCGACGTAATCCTGCAATTGGGATAATAATAATTCCTTTGAAATCAGCAAAAAGCGCATTCATAACCTCAATGCGCTGAGATCTCATTTCTGGGCTCGCTACAGCGATTTCTGAAGAGATCAATTCGTTCACCGGGTAAAGATATACGTGATCCTCACCAATGAGATCACTTAAATCTTCCTGCCATTTTTGAGCTTGCAATAAATTGTACGTAACGAGAACTTGCGGCTTATGCCCCAATTCATAAAGACCAGACAATAATAATGTCTTAGCCGAACCGCTCAACCCCGTTAAAAGTTGCTCTTTTAATCCTTTCTCCAAACCATCTTTAATGCTTTGGATTTGCTGATTATTTAAGAGCTTATGCTCGATCGCTTTCATGAAGCCGATCCTCCCCTAATGATTCAAACTATTCTCCATTTATATGTCACTCGTTCATGTCCTTGTTCATCTTAATGATACCAATGGTCTTGTTCATGAACGTGCGGTGAAGCTTGACTCATCTCATAGCACGTATCACATAGCGCATGTACGTGTAAATTCCCTTGTTCATCGGTCTCTAGAACTTCTTTCTTCTCTTCTTGATTGAGTACCGAAAAACCTAAATCATAGTCCATTGCCTCTCGAGATGAGACTGTACCAAGTTCTGCGTTGCACTGCTTGCAATGATAATAAACGACCATATTCTCTCCTCACTTTCATACTACTAGTTTCAACGAGTAAGGAGAGCGCTATACCTCTTAATTGTGTTGATTCATGACGCGATCAAAATCATCGTGAACCCACGTCTCACATGCACGTACAACATTTTCACGGGCATCTTGAATGGCATCCATTTCCCGTTTATCAAACTTCGATAGGACGTAATCGACAACTGCTTTTCCTTCTGGCGGGCGATCAATGCCAATTCTTGCTCGGTTAAACTGTTTCGTCCCTAATTGATCAATTAAAGAACGGATTCCATTATGACCGCCATGACCACCAGATTTACGATATTTTACAGTACCTGTCGGTAAATCCAGGTCATCATAGACAACAAGAATGTCTTCTGAATCAAGATCGTAGTAATTAGCAACCGCTCGAACGGACTCTCCAGAAAGGTTCATGAATGTAAGCGGTTTTAACAGAATTAACTTCTCGCCATCACGAATCACTTCAGTATATTCAGCCCTAAAGTTAGTATGCTTTTTTAGCTTTTCTCCCCAGCTCTTTGCTAGATCATCGATCGCCATAAAGCCAACATTGTGTCTCGTTTTCGTATATTTTCTTCCAGGGTTACCTAGGCCTACAATTACCTTCAAGGATGTAACTTCCTTTCAGTTCATTTACTTAAACTGCGAAAAAGGCATAACCGAGGGGCTATGCCTTGTCCTTCATTCGCTTTTCATTATTGTTCGTTATCGTCAGACCCTTCATCAGAAGCCTCATCGTTCTCTACAAGCTCAGGCTCGTCCGAAGCTTCTTCTTCAGTGCCTTCGTCTTCAAGAGTTGGGGCAAGAACTGCAACAACCGTTTCTTCATCATCGTTGTTGAATTCAAAGTTCTTTCCTGATTTCAAGTCTGAAACTGAAATTGAATCACCAACACCTAATTGAGAGATATCAACTTCAATTGATTCTGGAATTTCTGTTGGTAGTGCACGAACGGAAATCGTGTAAAGCATATGAGAAAGTACGCCACCTTCTACTTCACCTGGTGCATCTCCAACAAGATTAACAGCAACATCTGCATCGAGCTCTGACTTCATATCGACTTCAAAGAAATCAATGTGTGTTGTGTTCCCTTTGAGAATATCATTTTGTAGATCGTGTACCATTACTTGATGCTTCTTACCATCGCCATCGACAAAAAGATCAATAATACCGTTACGTCCTGCTTCACGCAATGTCTTCATAAATTCGATGCTTGGTACAGAAACCGCAATGCTCTCGGTTTTCTTTCCGTAAAGAACAGCTGGAACAAACCCGTCAACTCTTAGCTTACGTGTTACTGAACGTCGTAAGTCATTTCTAGAATGTGCTTGTAATTTAGCCATTGTCTATAGTCACCTCATCGATTATTTTCACGTACATTACTGCTCATGCATCCTGTTAACGTTTGTACGTACGATAAACTCACCCTCTAAGGCTATATGCTAGCATGATTTAAACCCTCATGCAAATGATGCCCCTTTTCCTTAAAACAACGTACTCACTGATGTTTGCTCATGGACACGAATAATTGCATCTGCCATTAACGAGCCAATTGATAGTTGAACGAGCTTTGGAATCTTCTTCTCTTCAGGCAAAGCAATGGTGTTAGTAACGACAACTTCTTTAATTTGTGAGTTTCTAGCCTTGAAATTGCCGGTCCTGATAAAACAGGGTGAGTGGCACACGCGTACACTTCTTTTGCACCATGTTTCATAAGGGCATCGCCCGCTAGTTGAAGCGTACCTGCTGTATCAATGATGTCATCAATAATAATTGCCGTCTTGTTCTCAATATGACCAACAATGTTCATGACTTCAGCTTCATTAGGCGAGGTCGACGCTTATCAATGATTGCAATCGGTGCATCCATTAAGTCAGCCATTCTTCTTGCCCGCACAACACCACCATGATCCGGAGACACGATTACGAGATCTTCTAGGTTCTTCTCTAAGAAGTAAGAGGACAGAATTCTTGATCCGAGTAGTTGGTCAACTGGAATATCGAAGAAACCTTGGATTTGTGACGCATGCAAATCAAACGTTAATACGCGAGTCACGCCTGCCGTCTCTAAAAGATTTGCTACGAGCTTTGCTGTAATTGGCTCTCTTGAACGTGCCTTACGATCTTGTCTTGCATAGCCGTAGTAGGGAATAACCACGTTAATTGTTTTTGCAGAGGCACGTTTACAAGCATCGATCATAATTAATAGTTCCATCAAATGCTCATTTGCGGGTTCAGATGTTGATTGAATTAAGTAGACATCATCTCCACGAATACTCTCTTCAATGTTGATTTGTACTTCTCCATCGCTAAATCGTTTAACAGAACTCTTTCCCATTTCTACACCGATGTGAGAAGCAATCTCCTCAGCAAGTGCAGGATTTGAGTTCAATGTGAAAATCTTTAATGTTGAGTCAACATAGCTCATTGAACGAACCTCCTAAAGGTTATTTTTTTATCGTTTTTGTTCATATAGCCCGTTTTATTCGTTTGTCTCGCTCTTGCAAGCGCTAAAGAATCACCTGGCACATCATCTGTAATGGTGGAACCGGCAGCTACAAATGCACCTTTGCCGATCGTGACAGGCGCGACAAGGTTTGCATTACAGCCAATAAAAGCACCATCTTCAATCGTCGTTACGTGCTTTTCTTTCCCATCATAATTCACGGTTATTGAACCGCAACCAACATTGACGTTTTCCCCAATATTCGCATCGCCTAAATAACTTAAATGGTTAGCTTTTGATCCTTTGCCAATGGTCGATTTCTTCACCTCAACGAAGTTGCCGAGCTTTGCTTCATCATGAATTGTTGATTCTGGACGAACATGTGCAAAAGGACCGATGTTGACATCTCGACCAACTGTACTCTTTGTAACAACTGATTGTTTGATTGTTGAATAAGAACCAATTGTACTATCTTCAATCTCTGAGTTTGGTCCGATTTCACTTCCTTCATGAACAATTGATTTTCCACGAATAATCGTACCAGGGTGGAGGATCGTATCTGGGTGTAACTCTGCATCTGCCGAAACATACGTCTGATCAGGCGCAATAAACGTGACGCCTTGCTTCATCCAATGTTCATTAATCCGCTTTCGCATGACTTGCTCCGCCTGCGAGAGCGCTAAACGATCATTAACTCCCATTGCTTCTGCGCCATCATGGGTTTCAAATGCTGCAACCCGTTCGCCTTCATTCTTTAAGATTTCTAATACGTCAGGAAGGTAGTATTCGTTTTGAGCATTTTCATTCGTGACTTTTTCTAAAGCAGAAAATAAAGCTTCGTTATCAAAACAATACGTCGCTGTGTTAATCTCAGAAATTCCACGCTCTTTTAGTGTTGCATCTTTATGTTCAACAATACGTAAGACATCTCCACTTTCAGGATCACGGATAATTCTTCCGAGCCCCGTTGCGTCATCTACGCGCGCTGTAAGTACCGTTACTTTCGCCCCGCGATCTTCGTGATAATCACTCAGCGCTTTCATCGTCTCAGCAGAAATCATTGGCGTATCTGCACTAATGACTAGCGTCGTTCCTGAACGATCGGCTAAATGGGGTGCTGCTTGTTTCACAGCATGACCGGTTCCGAGCTGTTCATGCTGCCAAACAAACTGACAACGATCTCCTAGCATTTCTTTGACTTCTTCACCTTGATGACCGATGACGACAGTCGACTCTTCAAAACCAGCCGATTGCACTTGTTCTAAGACATGTGAAATCATTGGCTTCCCACAAACTTGGTGTAAAACTTTAGGCAGTTTTGACTTCATACGTGTACCTTGCCCAGCAGCAAGAATAATTGCGTATCGGTTACTCATTCAAAGACCTCCGATTGAATTCATTATCCAAAAAGTACAGACGTCTGCACTTTAGTAATGACTTATGATCTTGTATGAATATATCTTATCTCGAGGGGTTTTTCAATCACGAAAAAAGACCCTGCACATCGTTGTGCAGAGCCTTCATGATTAAGAAGCACCCGCTTCTTCATACTCAACATTTTCATATTGTCCTTGACGCTCGTACTCATCCAACACTGCTGTTGGATCTTCTCGCGTGTACGGGAAGAAATTGGGTGGGCGATGTCTCTAAATTCTCCATCAGGGGTACGCTTGCTTGGCATTGCCACGAACAACCCGTTGTTGCCGTCGATAACACGAATATCATGTACAACAAATTCCTGATCAAAGGTAATCGATGCAATGGCACGCATCCGACCAGCTGTATTGACCCTACGAAGTCTTACGTCTGTTACTTCCATCCTTTCACCACCTTCACTAACTCTTCACATCTTCATGTTGTGAGCGTTTTATTTTGGCTCTGGGGAATATTTTTCCACATTAAGATTGCATATTCCTGCTTAATTTCTAAAAATATTCAATATTTGTTCGTTTAATGTTCTGAATCAAATCTAGAACGTCGATTTTCACTTAGTGCTACGGATCACCCATGCAAAACATGGGCTTTTAGAAATACTTAGCGTGACAAACAAAAAAACGAACCGAAAGGTTCGTTTTAGGCTTGTACTAGCGCAATCACTTCGATTTCAATGAGGACGTCTTTAGGAAGACGTGCCACTTCTACGCACGAACGCGCAGGCTGGTGAGTATCAAAATACTGTCCGTACACTTCATTAATCTCAGGGAATTGATTCATATTTTTAATAAACACTGTCGTCTTCACTACCGATTCAAGCGTTGCACCCGCTTCTTGTAGCACGGCCTTAACGTTTGCCATCACTTGGTGTGTTTGCTCTTGAATACCCCCGTCAACAATCGTCATGTCTTTTGTAAGGGGGATCTGACCTGAACTATAAAACATGTTATTCACGATGATTCCTTGAGAATATGGGCCAATGGCTTCAGGTGCTTCTTTCGTAAATACCTTTTTCATTGCTTTTCCCTCCAAGATCAACCTAGAATTTGAGATGTTTTGAGTAATTCCCTGGAACGGCTTTGATTTGTTTCGTTTTCTCGTTCACTTCTTCAAGTCGAACGAGTGAAATGTAATCATCTATAACTCTTTCATCTGTTGCAGCTTCAACGAGTACGGCAATACCAACAAGGTTAGCCTTCACCTCTTTTAATAGCTCTGCCATCCCTTGAGCGGTGCCCCCGCCTTTCATGAAGTCATCAACAATGAGCATGTTCGCTCCTTCGGATATACTACGACGTCCAATTGACATCGTTTGAATCCGATTTGATGAGCCTGATGCATAATTGATACTTACGACAGAACCTTCGGTAACGCGATGGTCTTTTCGAACAATACTAACCGGAACATCAAGGTGATTACCAATCGCATAAGCGAGAGGAATTCCTTTCGTTGCAACGGTCATTACCCCGTCCACTTCCCTTGAACGATAAATACCAGCGAACAATCGTCCAATATCATTCATAAATCGGGGTTGTCCAAGAATATCCATAAGGTAAAGGTACCCACCTGGTAGCAGTCGACTAGCGTCCTCTAAACGTTCGCAAAGAGATTGAACAAGCCGCTCCCCTTCTTCAAGTGGAACCGCAGGCTCATAACGAACACCACCACTTGCGCCAGGGACCGTTGTCAAATAACCCATCTTCTCACTTTCAAAAATGGACTTAACGATCGTTAGATCTTCACTAATCGATGACTTAGCCGATTGGTAACGTTCTGCAAAGTACGTTAACGAGATCAATTGATTCGGATTTTGTAATAAAAAGTACGTCATATCAACAAGACGTCCACTTCTTTTTAGCTTTTTCATGACGACCTCCGAAAACACGAATATTTCAAGAGTATGATACCACTTTTATACGTATTTTCACAAGTAGCTTAGGAAATCGTTCGGACTGCATACACTTGATCACAAAATCCTCGCAACGCATTGTAAACACGGTGGACTTGCCCTTCGTTACGAATAAGGCCAAACACAGTTGGGCCACTACCGCTCATTAAGGAGGCATCTGCACCTGATTCAAGCATACGCTCTTTAATTTGTAGCACCTCATGATGCAACGACATCGTCACAGGCTCCAAGTCGTTATGAAGATGATGACAGATTTGGTTGTAATCTCCTGCAAGAATTGCTTGCTTAATCGTTTCACTTTTAGGAGCTACAGCATTTGATGACATTTGAACCTTTCCGTACACTTCTCCCGTCGACACGCCAATTGGAGGCTTTGCTAGGACGACCCAGCACGGGGGCGGAGCAGGTAGCCGTTCAATCTTCTCGCCTCTTCCCGTTGCTTTTGCCGTACCACCGTACACACAAAATGCAACATCTGAGCCGATTTCTGAACCTAGAGCAGCCAATTGTGCTTTCGACAACCCTAAATCCCACATTTGGTTTAATCCTCGTAACACTGCTGCTGCATCACTACTGCCTCCAGCAAGACCTGCAGCTACGGGTATGTTTTTTTGGATATAAATCGTTACACCGGCAGCAATTCGAAATCGATCCTTAATTAAACGTGCGGCTTGGTAAGCGAGGTTACGGCTATCAGCAGGAATGTATCCCGCTAATGTTTGTATAACAATTTGTTGGTCGTTTCGAATCGTTAAATCAATTCGATCAGCTAGATCAACTTCTGTCATAATCATTTCCACTTCGTGAAATCCATCCTCGCGTTTTGCCAGCACGTCTAACGAAAGATTAATCTTTGCTGGTGCTTTCAGCGAACATTTCAACAGCTTTCTCCTCTTTCTCGCAATCTACACGAATTGTATTCCTTTATTTTAGTCGAAATACTTACCTATGTACAGGATGCGGACCCATCGCTTCTAACGAGTGTTCTTATACAAAAAGAGACACCAGCAGATGAACTGCGGTGCCCCTTCTTTGTACGGCTATTACTTCTGGTACTTGCTGGCTAATTGCTCTTCTGCCATTTGCACGGCGCGTTTGACCATGTTCCCGGCATCTCTTGACTTAATGCCGCCCCAACCTTCTCGTTGGACCGTATCATAAAAGCCTAGTTCTTTTGCAATTTCTTCTTTGAGTGCATCTGACATTATACTTCGATGACGGCTCAACGGAACCAGCTCCCTATCTAAGCTTTACCGTACAACCTTTATGATGCTCTGCAGACAAAAAAATATAGCTGCCAGTCTTTACAGAACTAAGCAGCATAAGTAAGTTCAATCTATCATTCTCTGTTATATTACGCTAATTCTTGATCTTCGCAAACCGTAAGTTGTACGGTTTCCGTTAATACGTCCGTGTAACTGTAAGACACACGTTCTACTTTGTGTTTGTCTCGATCTAACTTCACAATAAATACTGAGGGGTACGTGCCTTCTAACATTCCTGAACGCTCCACAATCTTGCGGCGTCCGCCATTAGCTTTCAGTGTAATCCGCTTACCTACGTTCTCTTCAAGCGACTGCTTAATTTCTACTAACGTTTTACCCATCTTGTCACCCCACCTCACTAAGCTAATTTTATCACAAATCCAACAATTGGTCAATGAAATACAAAATATTAAATTTTAACAGCCAGAAGTATAGGCTGTCAACCATTAATAATGTCGAATCTGAAGATTTCTCCTTAGGATGCCTCATTTTGGTAAGACTATACATGTATGTTTTAACGTGTCGTTTACTATGAATTGAATACGGAATACATGAAAACCTGTCGAACGAACGTTCACGACAGGTTTTCTCATTACAAATCATCTTGGTTCTTTAGAGGAATCCCTCGACGTAGAACTCCTTTTGTATCAATTCCACCAAGGCCATCTTCACCAGTAATCGTATTACGCAACACTTCGCTTAGCTGTACCCGGTCCAAAAATGGCGTCATACTAACACGCGATGCAATATATACAGGGTCCAGGGCATGAATATTCACTCTCGAAGGAGAGCTTGCAAAATTTGCCCCAGCACGAATTAACCCTTCGAAGTACGACTGACAAGCACCAGCAAAAATAATAAGATCATCTAGGTTCGGGATTGCCTTTCGTGCCTCACGAACCGTTTGGGCAAACGCTTTGGAATGTCGGTACGCCTTTAAATCTTTATCCGTCCCTTTTGAACGAGTAAACGCATCATGCCCTGTAATGACTAGAATATCGGGTTGAACCATCTCAAGAAGAGAAGCAACTTGATGAGGCATATCTGTCTCACGCATGTGGGCGCCGTACACAGGAATTCCTAGCCGATCATACATGGCTGTGCATTTTTGCAAATAAGAAGCGTCTCCATCCATATGCAAAACACGACCCTCATCTCAAAATATTGGGGATTCGGGGTCGTATACGCTGAAGACAATTCATATTCATTTTTTTCTCTCATTAGCCGATAGTCTTGCCGAAACAATCGATAACATTGTTCTTCTTTTTTCTTTTGCTCTTGCTCGAATTCCGTCCGTTCATCATCATCTACTTTTTTTCAGATCAGAGAGCGGGGCATCTGCAACGAGGCGTAGCTCCTCACCCTTCAGTTCAATGTTCGCCTCATCATCAACCGATGTAACGCGAAACAATACGTCCTCCCCATAGGAAATCCGTGTAACCAAGTCGCCAACCTGTAGGGACATCGTGATTCCTCCTCTTATACCGTTACCTTATGCAACGATCCTTAGAGAGGTGAGGAGGTTCGTGCAATTTCCCAAGCATCTGCAAGCTTTGCAAACTCCTCAATCGTTAACGACTCAGCTCTTCTTCCGCCGTCTATGCCTGACATCTCAAATGCTTGAGCAACCGCTTCTTTATTTCCAGACCACGACTGCAAATTATTTCGAAGTGTTTTTCTCCGTTGTGTGAAGGAAGCACGAATGAGTTTAAAGAACGCATCTTCATTTTTTACTTGTACAGCTTTTTCACTTCGAATCGTGAACCGAATAATCGATGATTCAACATTCGGTTTTGGCACGAAAACATTGGCTGGTACGTGGCTAATTACTTCAGTTTCTGCATAATATTGTGTTGCAATTGATAAGGAACCATATGCTTTCGTAGAAGGCTTTGCTGCTAGACGATCACCGACTTCTTTTTGAATCAATACCGTTAACGTCTTAATCGGCAAGCGCTCTTCTAGAAAGCGCATGAGAATTGGCGTTGTCACATAATAAGGCAAGTTCCCAGCTGCATAAACGTGTTCTACTGACTGGAAATCTTCGCTAAACACTTGATCTAAATTGGCTTTTAAAAAGTCTTCATGGCGAATCTCCACATTGTCATATTGCTTCAACGTTTCATCTAACACAGGCAATAAGCGTTGATCAATTTCATATGCGATGACTTTCTTAGCACGTTTTGCTAATTGCTCAGTTAACGCACCAATACCAGGACCGACTTCAATGACTCCATCCTCAGAGGTCATTCCCGTCGCATCAACGAACTTATGCAAAATATTAACGTCAGTCATAAAGTTTTGACCGAGGCTTTTTTTTGCTTTTAAATCAAACTGTTCAACAATCTCCCTCGTTCTTGAGGGCGTTGCAATGTCTTTCATCATTTAAGACCAACTTTCTTCACAGCATCATAAAATTCACGCTTGGAGATTCTGAACTTGTGCATCCGTTTTAAAAACTGCTTACCGTTCGCATAACCAATACGGAGTTCATTTCCGATCAGCTCACGCCTTTTACGTGCTTCCGTTCCTGCCATTAAACCGACTGCATGGATGTCTTCAAGCAAAACCGGATCATACTCGTCTAAGACGCTACCATCTCTCACATTTTGCAACGCTTCACGAATGACTTCCGGAGAAGCATGTTCAACACCTACACTCTTCTTGTTCGCAGAAATCGCTAAATGCTTCGGTATAAACGCATGTTTAGCAGAGGGTACTGCTTCTGTAACAATTCTACGAATACGCTCTCCTGGATAGTCAGGATCTGTTAAGACAATAATTCCTCGTCGTTCGTCTGCCAATTTGATTTGTTCAATCACATACTTAGGAACTGATGAACCAATGGTTTCAATCGTTTCCGCATCAACTGCGCGCTTAATGGCTACCGTATCATCTCGACCTTCAACGACAATGCATTCTTTAATCTTCATGATGAGATCCTAAATAACCGCTTCGCATTCTCTGTCGTTATTTCACTTAATTCCTCAAGAGTTAGCCCTTTCAACTCCGCTAATTGCTCCGCAATAATACGTACACGCGCAGGTTCATTTCGCTTTCCACGGTACGGGTGTGGAGACAAGAATGGACAATCCGTTTCAATCAGTAATCGATCTAGAGGAACGATCTTTGCTACTTCCTTTGGCAACTTCGCATTTTTAAACGTAACAGGTCCACCGAATGAAATGTGCATCCCTTGAGCTAAGCATCGTTCTGCAGTTGCAACATCACCACTAAAGCAATGCATAATGCCCCCCGCTTCACCGACGCTTCCTCTTCTAACAATGTTGCAATGTCTTCTTGAGCATCACGACCATGAATAACGAGTGGCAAATTCACTCGTTTATGAAGATCAATTTGGTCTTTAAACACACGTTTTTGAACGTCAGCTGGGGATTTATCCCAATGGTAATCAAGGCCTGTTTCACCAATTGCGACAACCTTTTCATGAGTTGCAAGTGATTCAATCCATTCCAAGTCTTCTCGTTTCATATCAACACTATCCACTGGATGCCAGCCAATCGTTGCATACATGAATTCGTAACGTTCAATTAAATCCATTGCCTTTGTAATCGTCTCACGATCAAACCCGACAACATTCATCCACTTAACTCCGGCTTCCTTGGCGCGTTCAATGACTTCTTCAAGATCCTCATCAAACTGTTCAACATTCAAGTGTACATGTGTATCAAATAGTTCAACCATTTTGTACTCCTTCTATATCGTAAAATGAGTCAAGTCCCATACGTTAGTATGGAACTTGACCGTTTTTGTTTAAGAAATTAGCGTACCATTTGGAAGATCACCATCAACGGTTACGACTTTTAACGTACCCTCTGCTTTACCAGCAAGGATCATTCCTTCTGATTGCTCGCCTCGCAGTTTTACTGGCGTTAAGTTCGTTACACAAATAATCTTTTTGCCTGTGATTTCTTCAATTGAATAATCTTTTGCAATACCAGATACAACTTGACGTTTTTCGTCCCCGAGATCCAGTTGCAATTTCAACAGTCGATCTGCCTTCTTCACGGGCTCGGCTTGAACGACTTCTGCAACGCGTAGCTCAACTGCCTTGAAGTCATCAATCGTAATCAAATTCGCATCTTCTTCCTGCTCGTCATCATCTGCTTTTGGAGGAGCCATAAGCGCACTAATGGACTCAACTTCTTTTTCAATTTCTAAACGAGGGAAGATAGGTGTTCCTTTTTCAATGACCTTTGAACCGCCTTTAAGCTGACCAAATTGTTGAATCGACTCCCACGTTTTTAGTTCTTCATCGTCCACGAAACCGATCTGTTCAGCAATTGCCGCTGGAGTTTTCGTAAAGAACGGTTGCAACATCACCGAAATGTAGCGGAGTGACTCAGCAAGATGATACATCGCAGCTTGCAATTCCTCTGTTTGACCTTCTTTTGCAAGCATCCATGGTTGCGTCTCATCGATATACTTGTTCGTACGGCTTACAAATTGCCAAATGGCCGTAAGTGAAACCGAAAATTCCATTGACTCAATATGGGAACCGACTTTTTCAACGGTCGCTTCTGCCACGTCTAAGAGACTTGAATCGAAGCTCGTCCCGTCTTTAATGTACGCTGGGATTTCACCGTCAAAGTATTTATTAATCATAGCCACTGTACGATTTAATAAATTCCCTAAGTCGTTTGCGAGGTCATAATTAATTCGTTCAACAAAGGCTTCTGGTGTAAATACACCATCCGCGCCAAATGGCACTTCACGAAGCAAATAATAACGAACCGCATCAAGACCGTAACGCTCAATGAGTGCTTCTGGATAGATGACATTGCCTTTAGACTTCGACATCTTCTCGTTTTTCATTAACAAATGTCCATGACTAAATACTTTCTTCGGTAATGGCAAGTCCAAAGCCATCAACATGATCGGCCAATAAATCGTATGAAAACGAACAATCTCTTTACCTACAATATGAACGTCTGCTGGCCAATACTTGTTATACTTTTCATTTTCATCAGTGCCGTAACCGAGTGCTGTAATGTAGTTCATGAGCGCATCAATCCATACGTACACAACATGCTCAGGGTCACTCTTAATTGGAACTCCCCAAGAAAAAGCGGTACGTGAAATCGCTAAGTCTTCAAGTCCTGGTTTAATAAAGTTATTAATCATCTCGTTTTTACGAGCTTCTGGTTGAATAAAATCTGGATTTTCTTCATAAAAAGCAAGTAAACGGTCCGCGTAACGACTCATTTTGAAGAAGTATGACTTCTCTTTCACAAGCTCAACAGGGTGACCGCTGTCAGGGCTTTTTCCTCCGACAATCTTGCCGTTCTCTTTAATTGGATCCACGAGCTGCAATTCTGTGTAATACGTTTCGTCTGGTACGGAATACCAACCTTCGTATTCACTTAGATAAATGTCTCCTTGATCTTTAAGTTGCTCTACAACTTCTTGTACAGAACGCTTATGACGCTCTTCTGTCGTACGAATAAAATCGTCATACGAAATGTCCAAGTCATCCCAAAGCTTCTTAATTCCAGCGACAATATCATCAACAAATTGAATTGGCGTTACACCGTTTTCTTCTGCTTTACGCTCAATCTTCTGACCATGCTCATCTGTCCCTGTTAAGAACATGACGTCATAACCTTTCAAGCGTTTGTAACGAGCAAGTGTATCCGCTGCAACCGTCGTGTAAGCATGTCCAATATGGAGCTTTCCACTTGGATAATAAATGGGTGTTGTTACATAGAACGTAGGTTTCAAAACAATCTGCTCCTTCCAATCTCTAATAAAAAAAACCCCTCGCCCTTAATCGAAGGGACGAGAGGATTACTCACGTGGTACCACCCTGCTTCCTTCTTATCCGTAGCATCGCCAGAACATACTCGTTCCTACACCTACTTCTAAGAAGCTCAACAGCGCTAACATTAATCGTTAGCAACTTGTCATTAACGCTGACACACGTAATTCCCTTATGCACAATCATTGCACTCGAAAATTAAACCTCCAGGACCATATTCAACGACTCGTTTACGACCGGCTCCCAGCAACCCGGCTCTCTGAACATACGTGATCGTTTACTTATCCATTCATCAGTTTACATGATTATACAGACAAACTTAATTAATAATTATAATTTATAAGTAGTGAAAAGTCAATGATAAACCCTATGTCGAAGAGCATATCCAGTAGTGAAAACACGAAAAAAACCTGATATGACGCCCGTTTCCTTCATTTGAATTTTAAGATTATTATATTGACTTGATTTTACTATACTGGTATGATTGCACACATAGAGATAAAATGTGTCAAAAAAATGACACGAATATACAGTACACTCAAGGAGGAGATTCTAAGCAATGAAATCAACTGGAATCGTAAGAAAGGTTGACGAGCTTGGTCGGGTAGTTATCCCCATAGAACTAAGAAGGACTTTAGATATTGCAGAGAAAGATGCACTAGAGATCTATGTAGACCACGACCGAATCATTTTAAAGAAATACAAACCGAATATGACTTGCCAAGTCACTGGCGAGGTGTCCGACGATAACATCTCCATTGCAGATGGTAAAATTATTCTTAGCCCAGAAGGCGCTAAAGAAGTCGTCGAATCTCTTCAAGGTTATTTATCACAATCGAACCAAAAGGCTACAACGGTTTAATACCTTCTATATACTTATTCCAATAACTAGGGCTACCTTGTCAAAGTGACAGGTAGCCCTTTTCTTATTGCTGAAGTTCATGAAATGCTTTATAAATCTCGTTACGGCTAAGACCACGATCTTTAGCACACTGCTTGAGTGCTTTCTTATGGTCGTCCCCTTGCTCTTCATAATACTGAATATGCTCTTGTACCGTGTACGTTTGCCACCAAGCCTCTTCTTGACCTTTACCCGTGCCGCCTTCAACGATAAAACAAAGTTCTCCACGCCATTCATGGTCAAGATCGATTAATTCAGTGATGGTTCCACGGTAAAACGACTCATACCGTTTCGTCACTTCACGCCCAATGACAATTCGACGATCTCCCCACACAACTTGCAACCGCTCAAGCGTTTGTTTCATTCGATGAGGTGATTCATAAAAAAATCATTGGAACAGTAATAGCTTCCAGCGACTGTTGTACTTCTTCGATTTCTTTTTTTCTTACGAGGTAAAAACCCGTGAAAGTAAAACCGTCCCCCTTCAAACCCTGAGGCAATCCACGTCGTTACTGCTGCGTTTGCACCTGGCAATGGGATAACGGTAATTCCTTCTTCAATACACTTTTGAACGAACCACTCCCCAGGATCAGACACGAGTGGGGTTCCTGCATCACTTACGAGTGCCAGGTTCTTTCCATCATATAAGTCAGCCAACAACTGCTCTGAACGAGCTCGTTCGTTATGCTCATGTAAACTAATCATTCTCGTCGTAATTTCAAAATGATTGAGTAGCTTCACAGTCTGACGGGTATCTTCTGCACAAATAAGGTCGACTTCTTGTAGCGTTCTTACTGCGCGGTACGTCATATCCTCAAGATTGCCAATCGGTGTAGGAACCAGGTATAATGTGCCCGTTTGCATACACGCCCCGCCTCCTCTCTTTAATGTATTGGAGCTTTTCTACGCGAGAAAGCTGCTTTAATCGCCATTCCTCTTGTAACGCTTCACGCTTGGTTTCAAAGCCTTCCATATGGACAAGTGTAAACGGCCCTCGTCCTCTAGTATACTTTGCACCTTTCCCACTTTCATGTAACCGCAGTCTCTCCCACACGTTTCGCGCATATCCAGTGTAAAGCGTATTGTCCACACATTGAATCATATACACGTAATGATCGGTCTGCTCTTTTTCATTGACCCTGCGCTCATACGTGACCTGTTGTCCGTTGTAAGATCTTTGAAAGGCGTCGGTATGTTTCCCATCCTCACCGTATACGAAAATCGGCTCTTGTACAGTTAATCCTCGTTTGCCGCCTTTACTCGCTTCAAGCAGTACGATATTCGCTTGTACACCGGCCTTTGGATGAACAAACTGAAATCGTTTCGGTTCCAAATTCGCACGCGTACACGCTTCAAATAAATCATGAATTCGCTCAGGACGAAAAACAAACGCCGCTTTGCCTTTGTCCTTTAATAGCGCTGAGGCTACTTGAGCAATGTCATAAATCGTGAGTTCAGTTTCATGCCTCGCTAACGTTAACCGCTCGTTCTGATTTGTAAGAGACGAGTGATAATAAGGAGGATTGCATGTGACAACATCAAAGCTTGCACGACCGAATGCTTCAGGAGCTTCTTTAAGATCCCCACAATGCATTTGAATTTGATCTTTGCGATTGTTCAGCCTCATGCTTTTCTTAGCCATTTCTACAACATCGGGTTGGATTTCAATTCCTGTAATCGGCACTGTACTCCGCTCTGACATGACGAGAGGGATTACGCCATTTCCTGAACACAAATCGACCATTGTTCCTCTCGTTTTCTTAACCGACACAAACTGCCCCAAAAGAATAGAATCAATTGAAAAAGCCAAGCGTTCCCGACTTTGTATGATCTTTAATCGGTTTCTAAAAATATAATCGATCCGTTCTTCATCATGCAATAACAAAAGCCTTCACCTTCAACCTGCGTTCACCAAAGAAAAAACCCGACACCTTGGTGACGGGCTTCTAAGCAAACAACGATTATTTTGCCTGGAAAAATGAAAGACAAAACAAGCAATCTCCATCTGTACGCAAGCTACCGTAGTGCAAGTTACAAATGTGAAAGCCTTCGTGATACAGTCTTGCTAAATTATCATAGCCTTCACCAGGTGGGACCGTATCTTGTTTGTCTTGATTCGAATGGTCAGCATGCTCGTCCTTTTGTTCATGGAGTTCTTCTGCTTCCATTCGTTCTCGCAACAGACGGTTCTCTGTTACTAATGCTTGATTCTCCTCAATTAGCGAAGCAAGCTGCTCTTTTAATTCACGGAGTTCTTCGTGAAAAGCAAGGAGCTTCTTTTCCATATGAATCACTTGTGAAAACATTTCTTTCTTCGCCACGTTCGTCTCCCACCCTCTTGTGGCAGCTTTAGCCGATTAATGAACCTTGCTCAATCAATTCTTCTAATGAGTACTCAACCGTTCGCTCTTCATCAAACAACTCGACTTGAACAAGTCTTTCAAGCATGTTCAAACCAACGACACGACCTTTCCCTTCTGAGGTCACAATCTTTTCACCAACATCAGGAAGTTCTTTCTTGGCTTGTTCATACTCATCATTCTCGTATTTCAGACAACACATTAAACGACCACAAAGACCTGAGATTTTCGCTGGATTTAGCGATAAATTCTGATCTTTAGCCATCTTGATACTCACTGGTTCGAAATCGCCAAGGAACGTTGAGCAACAGAGGATTAACCCACACGGTCCTACACCACCGAGCATTTTAGCCTCGTCACGAACACCGATTTGCCTAAGTTCAATGCGCGTTCGAAATACCGCCGCTAGATCCTTGACCAATTCTCGAAAGTCAATTCTTCCATCAGCAGTAAAGTAAAACAACACTTTGTTACGATCAAATGTATATTCAACACTAACAAGCTTCATGTCCAATTTATGTTCTCTGATCTTCTCTGAACATACATCTTGTGCATTCTGTGCCATCGTTTCGTTCTCAAGCACTCTAGCTGTATCTTCGTCTGTCGCAATCCTAAGTACTTTCTTTAATGGAAGGACAACATCTTCTTCTTCCACATTCTTGACACCTAGGACAACGACTCCATATTCAACACCTCGCGCGGTTTCAACAATGACTGAATCGCCAACTTGTATGCTGTGACCTGCTGGGGAAAAATAATAGATCTTTCCTGCTTTCTTGAAACGAACCCCAATCACTTGGTGCAATTATGATCCCTCCTGAATTCGGAACAAAAGACGCTCCATGATCAGTTGTGGGTTAACGTTTGCGGACAAATATCGTTTCGCTTCTATAACAGCTTTCATATTTGCAGCAAGCATTAATTCTGAACGATGCAGACCCTCGGTGCGTAGTCGTTCCAACTGATCTGGATACGCAAGATCTTCTCTGTTCCACTTTGTATAAAGTACATCTCGGTACCAGAATAGGATAAGGTCTAGCCCCGTCTCAATATGGTTCCTATCTTTAAAATGGACGTGCCATTTTTCTTGTAAAAAAAGCCTTGCTTGACGAGGTCGTAATAAAACCTCTTCCGCCAATTGTATCACTACCTGGCGCCCGTGTACAATCCACGTTGACCGCTCTTCTTCAGGAATATCTGCTGGAATTTCACGAATCCTTGCTTTGATTGCAGCAAGCACTTCGGTTTCCCCTTCGTTTTGAAAAACTTTTTGGCGATCAACTTCAGACAATGGGGCAAATGTTAACACTTGAGACCTCGATACGATCGTAGGTAACAAAAAGTGTAAGTTTGACGTAATTAAAATTGCTAACGTTTCTCCTTCTGGTTCTTCAAGAAACGTAAGCAAGCTATTCGCCGCGCTTGCGGTCATTAAATCGGCTTCCTCAATGATGTAAACTTTTCGAACCGACTCCATTCCTTTGTACGTAAACTCTTTTTGAAGTCGTTCGACTTGATGCTTCTTAATCGATTGACCGTCAGGCTTAATCGATGTCACATCAGGGTGATTTCCAGATTCTACACGTCTGCAATCACTACACTCTCCACACGGCTTGTCAATCGCGTCTTTTTGGCATAAAAAGGCACGACAAAGCAGCGAAGCCGCTGATACTTGCTCAGAACGATCTTCGCCTTCAAATATATATGCGTGAGGAAGCCGCTCTCTTACGACCGCATGTCGGAGCAACTTAGCAACGACAGGTTGCCTCGTTTGCAGTTGTTCCCATTTCATTGATGAGCGCCCTCCTCTTAATCATTAAAACTGTTCAAATTGATCGACGTCCAATACGAATACTGTCGCTCCACCAACTTGTACTTCTACCGGATACGGAACATAAGAATCTGCATTGCCACCCATTGGAGAAACTGGTGCAACGAGCTGTTCACGACTTTCACAATTCTCTTTAATAATGTCTAATACGTCACTTACTTGTTCATCTTCAACTCCAATGAGGAACGTCGTATTCCCTGCCCGAAGAAATCCACCTGTTGACGCAAGTTTCGTAGCTCGATAATCGTTCTCTACAAGCGCTGTTGATAGTCGGTTGCTGTCTTTATCTTGAACAACGGATACAATTAATTTCACAGCCGTTTCCCCCTTTGCAATAGATCATTACGTATTTTTAACTGTCTTAATCATACTGGATGACGTCAACAAAAACTAGTCTCTGTTTTTATTGACGATAAAGTCCTCGATTACCTGAGTCACTTCTTCAATAACTGAACGAATAGGCGCTTCTGCATTTATGATACGATACCGTTCATTGTTTTGTGACGCAAGTTCAAGGTAAGCTTTTCTCACTGTTAAATGAAAATCAACCTTCTCATCATCTAAACGATTAGTCTCCCTTGCATTACCGTGAATCCTTGCTTGTCCAACTTCTACTGGTAAGTCAAACAGCAAAGTGATGTCAGGCATTCTTCCTTGTATAGCAAAATCGTTAATTTGTCGGACTTCTTCAACACCAATGCCACGTGCTGCACCTTGATACGCGATGCTACTATCAACAAAGCGATCACAAAGAACGATCTTCCCGTCTTTCAAACCTGGAAGTATACGCTCCACGAGGTGCTGTCGTCTTGCAGCCGCAAACAACAAGGCTTCCGTTCGTGCCTCAACTTCAATCGTTTGATCATCTAACAAATAATGCCGAATCTTCTCTGCAAGTGCGACGCCCCCAGGCTCTCGCGTTGTATCTACACAATGTCCCTTTAGCTGCAATTGTTCTGCAACCGCTTGAAGGACTGTAGATTTCCCTGCTCCTTCGCCACCCTCAAATGTAATAAATAAACCTGATTGATTCATCGTTCACCTCTATTTACGAACAAGAACTTGTCCGTTTCTAACATGTTCTTCATTTTGTAACTTACCACCATGATCGACCCATTCTAATAAATAACGCAATCGTTTAGCATCAATGGTTTCTCCAGCAATAAACAAAGGAATTCCAGGTGGATACGGAACAATGTTCTCTGCAATAATCTCACCTACTGAAGCTTCCATTGAACATAACTTAACGTCATGTTCAACCAAGAACACTTTCTCAATTGTTGCCCGTGTATACGTTGGATAATAAGGTAAGTGACGTTTTTTTTATCGCCACTCGTTGATCCGCATACGTTTGAATGAGACGGTTTTTTTAAATCCATCGCTTCTTCAGCTTCCAAGTGTAGAGGAAGAAAAAGTAAAACATAGTCATGGTCACTTAACTCAACATAGATTTGTTGTTTTTGAAGCACCTTTTCCCACTGTAGACCTGTAAGCTGTTCAGGTGCTCGTAATACGAGCTTTAAAGGGTCCTCATTTGGTACGTATGTATCTTTAGGCAGTCTTGCCTTTAATTCATCATGAAACGCCCACAATCTCCTTGCAGCTCTTTAGAACCAACCTCTGCAACATAAGCTCTTGCAGCATCTAACGACGCCATAATCACATAAGATGGGCTGCTTGATTGAAAACGTCGTAACCACGGTCGAATTCTTTGCTCATCATCTTTGTTTCGTACGTGTAAATACGCACCCATCGTTAATGCTGGTAACGTTTTATGTGCCGATTGCACAACAACATCCGCACCTGCTTTCAAAGATGATAATGGAAACTGTTCATCACTATGTAAATGAGCACCATGGGCTTCATCAACGAGGACTCTTTTGTTGTTCATTTTTGCATACTGAACAACACGTTCAATCTCGCCAACATTCCCAAAGTAGCTCGGTGATGAAAGAACAACAACCTCGGCCTCTTGATAAGCATCCATCGCTGCAGTGAGTGTTTGCAAAGACACCCCTTTAGAGAGTCCTGTTTGCTTATCAAACGTAGGACTAACAAATACAACGTCGACACCAATCATCTCTAATCCATGTATGATTGATTGGTGTACGTCTCGTTGCACAATGACAGGAACTTTTGGACGACAAAATGCTGACAACATCGCCAAATTCCCAACCGTAGAGCCTCCAACTAAAAACATTGACGCTCCCGTTTGGTAATGCTCTGCCGTCAGCTTTTCTGCTTGTTGGATCACACCGGTAGGTGCATGTAAATCATCAAACCCAGGCAACTCGGTTTGATCAAGCTTCATAATCGTCTCATAATACTTTTGGTAGGTCCCTTGTGTTAACTTACCATTTTTATGACCAGGCACATGCAAAGAAATCGGATCGATATTAGCATGTTGTACCAGATGATCAAGTAAAGGTGTAGACTTCGTATTCATCATTTCCTGGACATTCCCCTACAACGTTATCATTTTCATTATAACAAAGTTTAGAAGTGAGCTCATTAATGAGTCAACAGCAGGTTCATCTTGCTTTTACGTAACTGTTCCACATACCATTGATAACTCGCATCTTCAATCTCTAACTCTACAATTGCTCTTTCACAGTCTTTGCAAAGCCACATGGACATTAAGTACATCCCTTGAACGGACTCATGTTTACAAACCCCGCACTCTTGTCTTGAAATCCTCATCTCCATCTCTCCCTTTACGACCGTATTCGATCTTAGTGTTTCCTAAATTCATAGAAATATACTTAGTCAAAGGTATGAGAGTGCTGTTTATAATAAAAAGACGTTAAATCAGAGCCCATTAATTCAGTCTATGGTTAAAAATCAATAAAAGTGCCTGTATGGATAATAAAAAGAAGCTTCCCTTTAAAAAAACCAAAAAAACACGAAGTTCAAAAGAACTTCGTGTTCGA
>NZ_BAXL01000029.1:0-43713 GCF_000698185.1 Geomicrobium sp. JCM 19055 | reverse complement strand
TCTCGCCCCTTTTCCGCAGGCGTCACCGCCTTCCGTTCCAATCAAGGGTGTTTGTTAGAAGAAGAGCTCGTTGACGCACAGAGGTCATAAAATAAATAACCGAAAAAAAGCGGTGTTCGTCATGAACGTATAGCTTGATTTATGGGCGTTCAGTCATCGCCCTATATGAATGTTCAAATACTTATCTATCCGTTGTCTGACGTTAACCTTGTCAATTGAAATATGACATGTCGTTTAAGTACTTTCTAGGGATGGCACCATAAGAAGCGGCATTCCATCGGCAAGTACCTTGAACTCAAGCACCAATACGGGTATGAAATCGCTTCATTCTCGGGACTCTTAAGTATGGAGTTGAAGGATGCTTTTGCCATATTGAGGGTGAACATTAAACGAATTCTCAAGTTAATGTGGTTATAAATTTCAAAGAAATTCTAAAATCATATGGAGATGTGTATCTGTTTTTTTTATATGCTCTGGTCTTTTAGGAGCAAAAAGCTGTTTTTCAGTGGTAGAACGTCTTAGTGCAAATGGCAGATAAGTTTGAAGTTTCAATATGATATAGTGAAACGAACAGAATAAGTTTCAGGGGTGGTTGTTCACCTGTATTCCTCTCGTCACGTCTAAGGTTTATTCGTCGGTGCTGACGACTGGGAGGGGGTGAGGCGTTTATGTATCTCACTTACGAAGCTGCTACTTTAATCGTACTTGTGGCAACCTTCGTATATATGATCGCAAAAGACGCGAACAACACAAAAAAAGTGACCACCCCTGGCTTCCAAACTAGCGGGTAGTCACCGTCACTGGTGAACATCGCCCCAAAAGGGACTTGTTCTGTAGCGCTCTTGGATGTATCAGCATCCAGGAGTGCTTTTAAATTATGCGAATTCTCGATTCATTATACGTGTAGTGTAGCAGATGGAGCAGATTGTAGCAAATTAGGTAAGGCAGTAAATCATGTAATTTGATAAAGAGAAAATCAAAATGCAGTCGTCAACAGATGAGCGAAAGGAGCACAGGAAAACGTGCGAATCGTATCCGCAAATCAATTACCTAGTGGTAAAGTTGAGGAGTTTCTTATTGAACAATGGGGTAGCAAAGAGATGGTACTATCAACTGGTATATTTGATTGTACGACGTTAGACGGGTTTGCAATTGTCAATGCTAGTGATCAAATTCTCGCCTATTGTACATATGTCCTTGATAAAAAAGAATGCGAACTCATTTCTATTGACAGTTTGGAAGAAGGGAAAGGGCTCGGGTCTTCCTTGCTTAGAAGAGTGGAACAGGCAGCAAAGGAACGTCGATGCAAAAAAATCAAGCTGATTACAACAAACGACAATTTACATGCATTAGGTTTTTATCAAAAACGGGGGTATTACTTAACCGAGGTTTATCCAGGCGCTGTAAGGATTGCAAGAGAGAGAAAACCTGAAATCCCTTTATTCGGGAGAATGGCATTCCAATTCATGATGAAATCCTTCTTACAAAGCGATTAGATGAAAGCTTTGAGTAAAAGTGATACTTCGAAGCATGGGACGAGAATTTGAGGTTTAATTTGTCGGAGAGTTCGTATTAATCTTCTCGTTATCTCGCTCTTCTATAGTTGAGGTTACTAAGACTTCATTAGTTTTATAGGAGGTCGAAACATGAGATTTAAACCAAAAGACGTCATCATTACGTTGCTACTTATTGCAACAACCTTAACAATTGTAGTGATTATTAGTGCAAGTTTGACTAGTGTAATCTTCGGTCAATCTGAACGTACTGCAGTTATGACAGTAGGAGTTATTGCATTGATCACCTTGATTTTCTCTTACATTATTATTGATCGAATTATGTTACGAAGAAACAACCAAGGTTGGCAGGCATTAGGGTTTCGAAAAATTTCACTAAGAAAATCAAGCCATTTATTATGGCAAATTCCAGTTTTTTTATCTGTTTAGCCTATTAGCACAGGGAATGATTATGGTCATTTATCATGCATTCTTCCCCATTTCGCTGACAAACCTGGAAGGAACAACGAATTCACTATATGTAGATGTATCAGTTTTCCCGATCGTGTTCTTTCTTGTTGTCATCTTTGCGCCACTTTTTGAAGAGGTTTTCTTAAGAGGTGCTTTGCAAGAGACATTAACGAGGCGGTATGGAAAAAACGTTGCGATTATACTTGGTGCCTGTATTTTTGTATTGATTCATGCGTTTTTAATTGTATTAGCTCCAGCGTACTTTTTATTTGGTTTCTTTCTTGGTTACCTTTATTACCGTTATCAAAGCATCTATGCACCGTTGTTGTTTCATGTGTTTATTAACTTGGTCAACGTGTTAATGGTCTTTTTCGTAACCGTACTTTAATCATGTAAGTCTAAAAAGGCGTTCCTTGTTAATCAAGGTACGCCTTTTTTTTGGTGAAGGGCGTATCTTTATGAACGTTCCTTTCGTTATAGCAAATAACAAAGGCTAAAAAATTGAAGGAGATGATTTGTCATGGACGTATTAGTACTCGGAGGTTCAAGGTTTATAGGAAAACACATCGTTGATCGACTGCTTCATGAAGGTCATGCCGTTACCGTCTTGAATCGCGGAAATCATTCGTATACTTGTTCTAATGTTGAGCAATTAATTGGTGATCGAGACGGTGATTTAGACGTTCTAAAAGGTAGAACGTGGGATGCCGCGATTGATGTTTCTGGTTATATTCCGAGGACGGTTGATAAAGCAAGTGCATGTTTAGCTCAGGTTGTTGCTCATTACACGTACATTTCGAGTATTTCCGTTTATGAGGACTTCTCGAAGGTGGGCTTAACAGAAGAAGATGCGACAAAGCAACTTTCGGAGGGTGAAATCACAGAGTTAACAAAAGGAACGGCAGGCCCCATTTACGGACCGGACTATGGGGGATTAAAAGCAGCGGGTGAGATCGTTGCAGAAAGAAATATACCAGGCCGTACACTAATCATTCGAGCTGGCTTAGTTGTTGGTCCGAATGATTATAGCGACCGATTGCCTTATTGGCTTCTGAGAATAAAACAAGGGGGCGATGTAATTGCGCCGGGAAATCCAAAGCAACAAGTGCAGTTTATCGACGTTAGAGACTTGGCAAGGTGGATCGTCAGTAGTGTAGAGCAGCAAGTTACTGGGATCTATAATGTTACCGGTCCATCACACGTGATGACGATGGAAGACGTATTAAAGGCATGCAACCGTGTATGCAACGACAACGCAAATTTTGTCTGGATCGATGATGAATTTCTGATTGATAAACACGTATTGCCGTGGGAAGAGCTCCCTTTTTGGTTGCCATCGTCATTAAGCGGCGCAGCTTCAGTGAATAATGAAAAAGCGATCAACAAAGGGTTGTCATTTTCACCTTTAAATAGGACCATTCAAGACACTTACGAATGGTTAAGTACCGTTGAAAATATGACACTTTCCAATCTTAAGGCAGGAATGAGTAAAGAAAGGGAACTAGAAGTCATTTCAGCGTGGCATGCGAAGTAGTTGTTAATAAATAGGAGATCGCTGTTTAGCGCTGCTCACAAATCCGTCAGTTTGTTAGTAGCGTAGCACAAAAAGTGAACGCAATGAGGGCTTCTACTCACATAATGAAGGGTTCTGCACAGAAAACGTTAGTTATGGTGGCAGAACAGACTGACATTCTAGTAATTTGTACCGGTCTGCTCACAAAGTTCAGCCGCTGGTGAGTGTCTAAGTCTATGAGTGTTGAAGCGATTAGGAGGATAACCAAAATGAAAATTGCTGCGATCTATGATATTCATGGGAACTATCGGGCGCTAGATGCTGTCTTACACGCAATCGAGAAAGAGAAGGTCGATAAAGTAATTGTAGGAGGAGACATAGCCTGGGGCCCGCAACCGAAGCAAGTAGTGGAACGACTTTATGCTAAGAAAGATGAGTATCATTTTGTAATGGGAAATAGTGATCGAGAGATTTACGAGCAATACAAAGTAACTCCTCGAGTTATTCATACGATGGCAGAAGAAGTAAATCAATGGTGTATTGAGCAATTATCGGATGAGCAATTGGAGTGGTTAGGTTCGTTTGGATTTTCTCATGCTGAAGAAGGGGTCCTGTTTGTACACGGTTCGCCGAGAAGCGATGTTGAAGCGATAAGAATTAACACACCTGTTAAAGAAATCGAACAGATGATAAGTAATACGAAGCAATCGACGATTGTGTGCGGTCATACACACATCCAATTTAAGCGAATGATAGCTTCGAAAAACATCATCAATGCAGGAAGTGTCGGTCTTCAGAGTCGATCACGAGGCGCTTGCTGGTTATGTATTGATTCAAAAGAGATCGAATTGCGAATGACAGAATACGATGTGGAACGTGCAGCAGAAGAAATTCTTCAGGAGAACGCACCGTACAAAGAAGAATTTGCTGCCCATGTGAGAACTCCTCCATATCAGGGACCATAAAAAGTTAAACGCCTACTATTATCTAGATAGAATTATTTTATGAATCTACGGATTCCATTGCAAAACAAGTCAGTCTGTTAATCGAGAGAAATTAATAAAAAAATAAAGGATTTCGCATCATAGTAAAGAAACAAATCAGGTGAGTTGCTTAGTTACTAAGGAGGTTTTACGATGCACGATCTATGGTTTTCCGTTCAAGAACTTCATCCGAATACATATGCCATAAGTGAATACGGACATTGGGAAAAGGTGCATTCTTTTTTGTTAATTGGAGAGAGGCGAGCAGCATTAATTGATACGGGTCTTGGCATTGATTCAATTAAGCGAATGACGGATCAATTAACAGATTTGCCAATCGATGTGATCACTACGCATGTTCACGTTGATCACATTGGGGGTCATGGGGAGTTCGAACGATTGTACGTCCATTCAGAAGAAGCAGATTGGTTGGAAGAAGGAATTAAAGGCTTAACACTCGATCAAATTCGAAAAGATATTGGACGAGATTTAACAAAGAGTCCACCACAATCTTTCAATCCAGATAAGTTCACGCCCTTTACTGGCAAACCGACAGGACTTCTAGAACACAAAGATCGATTTGATCTTGGCGGTCGCACGCTTGTCGTTCATCATACGCCTGGTCATTCACCAGGACACCTAGTCGTTGAAGATCTGACAAATGGGTTGTTATTCACAGGCGACTTATTGTATATCGACTCTCCGATATATGCGTTTTATCCGACGACGGATCCAGTGAAACTGCTCGATTCGCTGGCGTACATCTCTCGTATTCCGAACATTAACAACGTATATGGTTCACACAACACTTTGAGCATCCCAAATACCATTTGGACCGACGTAACCGAAGCTGTTCGCGATTTGTGTGAAAAAGACTTGGCGCATTTTGGGACAGGTGTACATACATATGGTTTGGTAGAAATTCGGTTTTAGGTTTTTTTAGTTTTAGCAAAAAAAAAGACAACCCCTATCAATCAAACATAAAGGTTGTCACTTGAGAACGTTGCTCATAATAGTGCGTGTTCCTTAACCAGCTCAGAGGGATCCTGCATGACTCTCTAATAATCCAATTCTGTCACAGATGTATAAATCAAGTCGCCGACCATTTTAAGTTTCTCGGTGCTGATTTTATCGATGGTATCCTCTGGCGTGTGGTACCATGGCTCTAAGCTATGTGTGCCTGGTTCTCTCCAAATAAAGTTGGCTGCATCGATGCCGACTTGGTGGAAGGCAACGTGATCGGAGGCGCCACGTTGGAATAGGAACAAGATGTCATTGTTTAACGTGTTTGAGGCAGCGTTTGCCTGATGCCACACGTTATTTGCTTGTCCATCGACGACATTTACATACAGTGTGTCTGCAGGTTCCCAATTGGTTGCGACCATGTCCATATTAAAGTTTCCGAAGCTGCGGTTGATTTCTTCTTCAGTGAGTGTCTCTGCATAACGATAGGCCCCAACGAGACCGATTTCCTCAGCGCCAAGAGCGACAAATCGGACTTCCTTATCAACAGGAATGTCTTGCATGACACGAGCAAGTTCTAGTAATGCTGCTGTGCCGGAACCGTTGTCATTTGCACCAGGGGCATTTGGAACACTATCATAATGAGCCGTCAAATAGACAATCTCTGGGTCCTCAACGCCCTCAGCTTCTTTAATGGCAATAACATTTTGTGATTCTTCAGTACCGTTTCTGATATCGAAGTATTCGATGGCTGTTTCGTAGCCAAGGTCAATAAAAATATCTTCAATGTATTCTGCGGCCTCAACTTCTTCTAAGCTACCAGCGACACGCGGACCGATTTCTACACTTAAGTGTTCGATATGGTCCATCGCAAGATCTTCATCAAATGGTAAGTATGCTGCTCTTAACGATTCACCGTGATGAAAAAGCAGTTCGAAAGCATGATCAGAGATCGCATCTTTTTGGTGATGGAGCAAGTTATGGAACCCACCAGTGTGACGAACGAGCTTTTCATTACTCCCTTGGTTTTCATAATGTGAGAGTGTTGTCGCATGCACAGAGAGCTGACGGTATACGTGACTAGAATCAAAATGACCCTCAGCTTCTAAATCAGTAATCAACGATTGGAGCTCTGAAGCGGTATACGGAGAATCTTCAGCTGCATAACTAGGAGTGGTCGTCATTAAGCCCCCGGCTAAGACAATCATTGCTAAACGTGAAAACATTTTCATGTAAAGAACAACTCCCTCTTTTATAATTATTAGAATTTTAAGTAATTAAATCGTACCATATCAACCATTTGGTACTTGAGAACGGAGGGGTTGAATGACAAAAGTATGAGTAAGAGACTATGTCAAAATATCTTTAAAAGACTAAAGGTAGAACATTCAATAGGGTCATAGGATCTGTAGGAGAAGGTCTAAAATCATGTTGAGAAAATTCTTTCTAGGGATATGTTGCTGTTATTGCGTACTTTATGACTATCTATGAAACGACTACTCTATTCAATGTGTTGTTATTACTAGGAACGTTAAAGATTCAAGAACAAAAAAAAGCTAACCCCAGGTAGGGATTAGCTCTATCTATTCATAGCTTAGTGATTTGCTCTGACACACGATTTCCTAATGATGTTGAAGCTGAACACAAGTAGTTAATGACAGTTTGTTGGACTGAGCGATCAATTCCTGCAAGGGCGACGGCGATATTCATGACAAGGTTTGTTTTTTCACTGGAGTTAAGAGAATGATAGTACTCTCCTGCTTGTGAGAAGTCATCGGTTTTCTTAATCGTGGATCGTGTGAGGTGACCTTCGACAAACCGTCCCTCACCACTTGTCACAAGGTTATTTGGTGTCCAGTTTTTTTGAGCATTGACGGGAACTTTCCGGAATTCTGGACCGATGCGTCTACGTTGTGAGTCGAAATAAATGTTCGCTCTGCCTTGTAACATTTTATCATCAGATAGTTCCGCACCTTCAAGTAAATTCGTCGGTGAAAAAGCTAGCTTTTCAATTTGTTCCATGTAGTTTGTTGGATTTTCATTTAATGTCAGCTTTCCGACGGGATGGAGTGGAATGTGTTCCTCATCCCAAACTTTCGTGTCATCTAGAGGGTCAAACGGTAACAAATGAGCATCTTCAGGGTCAAGAATTTGCACGTATAATCCGTATTCTACGAGCTGACCAGAGGCGATTGTATCGTATAAATCCTGACCAGAATAATCTGGGTTTCTTGAAGCTAATTTTTCGGCTTCTTCACTTGTGATGTACTCTTCCCCTGCAAATGGAATCCATGTGTATTTAATGTAATACCGTTGTCCGCGAGCGTTTCGCCATACATACGTATTAACGCTATGCCCTGGAATTTTGCGTAAGCTTTTTACTGTACCTGCATCTGAATAAAGACGAACGACAAAATGAATCGACTCAGGTGCGCGGGCGACAAATGCCCAAAAGCGTGTCGGGTCAATAAGGTTGTTTGTTGGAGAAGGAAGGAACGCACGAATGGCTTCTGGAAAGCGGATGGCATCTCTAACCGAAAAGACTGGAATGTGGTTAAAGACTAGATCGAATACTCCCTCTTTTGTATAAAACTTCGTCGCAAAACCGCGAACGTTACGGGACGTATCAGGTGTTCCTTTCGTACTAACAGCGAGTGAAAACCTCACCGCAATTGGAACGATTGTTCCTGGTGTTTGCAAAAACGGAATCTTTGTGTAGTTGCTCATAGAACTCATCGTTTCAAATGTCCCAAAAGCTCCAAAGCCTTTTACATGAACAGGTCGTTCAAGAATTTTTTCATAAACAAGGTCTTGGTTTGTTTCGTGTGCAATGCTATCTTGTTCTAGAGTTGGACCATTTCTGCCTACGGTTTGAGAATGAAACTTTGCAGGGGCATCGCTCTCCCACTTCGTATGTGTTGAAGGAGATTTAGGATGACTATGATCGGGGTTACGAACCGGTATTTTCTTAAGGGGTTGCTTTTTCGATTGATCGCTCATGAAACCCTCCCGTAATCGTTGACGTTATGAACATCATATTGAAAAGGTCGGAAGGTTATGATTGAGTGGAGTAAGGATCGTAGAAGCAAAGAGGTTTTTTATATTAGTGGAGGGCAGCCAATCGTCTATAGCCTGATTAGGTAGTAAACAACTACCCTCCAAATCGATAAATACCCGATTTGTGAAAAACAAAACATGAAATGTAGTGGAGGTAGAAAAATGATTCGTTCTTATTGCACCTCAGATGTTCCGTATGTCATTGAAGCCCACCGTAAGATTTACAAAGAAGAATATGAATATGATGAATCCTTCGTTATGTTTATCACGCAAAGCATCACATCGCTCCATAAGCGGAATTATCACCGAGAGAACGTATGGATTGTTGACGAACAAGGGCAACAACGAGGCTCAATAGCGATACAAGAAGCCTCGGAAAAGATTGCAAAGCTTGGATTATTCTTAGTAGAGCCTGTCGCTCGGGGCAAAGGATATGCAGAGCAGTTGTTGCAGACTGCCATACGCTTTTGTATCAATCAAGGGTACGAACAAATTGAACTTATTACAAATGCGAACTTATTAGCTGCCAGAAAATTGTATCGTAATAACGGATTTACTCTTATTGCGTCTTGGACAGAAGAGAAGTCGGGCCAAGTGCTTGAAGAAGAGCAGTGGCGTTTGGAACTCTCACCTATTGCTCTGGGTCATTCATTGCCTTTACAGCAACCTTTGTAACGAAGTATGTGAATGAAAGAATAGCCGTACAGATTACTAAAGCAGTTGGTAATGTCATTGTGATGACTCCTGAGTGGTTGTTAGATACAGTTTGCCATCGTTTTTACACTTGTGGGCGAGTTTATCGGCGAAACGCTTTTTCTAATGACTAAGGTGTCGTTTTTAGTACATAAGATGCGTAGAACGTATATCGCTTAAAATAGGGGATCGTTGAGTTTACAAATTTCTTAATTTTACCAACTGAACAAACAGATATGGTAAATTAAGGGCGTAGGAGATCTTGTTATTCTCCATCCTATTAAACCCTCGTTAGTAGTTTACCAGCAAAAACCACGCGCCCTGCACGCGTGGTTTTTGTATGGATAAGTCCCTATGGTGAGATTGTTACTGACGTACCATTGGAACGAGCCTTGCAAGTTCTTCTACATCTGCGTTATGCATGCGAATGCATCCGTGAGAGACAGCATGACCGATCGATGAGGGGTCATTCGTCCCGTGGATTCCGTAATGTAGTTTTGATAAAGAAAGCCACATCGTTCCGAACGGTCCACCGGGATTGGGTTCACGATCGACAATGACGAAGCTTCCAATGGGTGTTGCAGTAACCATTCGACCGACCGCAATCGGGAAGGTTCTCATTACACGACCGTTGTAGTACAGCGTTAATGTACGAGAATTGACGGAGATGTGGATTGAGTAAGGGACATTTGCAGGATCAGGTAAGTTAGGGATGATTATCATTTGACCTGGGTAAATCCGATTAGGATCAATATTTGGATTTGCTTGCAAGATTGAGGGAAGGGAACGTCTGTAATTGGCGGCGATTGTAGTAAGTGTTTCCCCAGGAAGAACGGTATGACGGTACAAACAATCACACCCTTTCAGTTTTTACTAGTATATGTATCACTTGAGTAATGAGTCTAATATAACAAAATCTAGGACTATATTTTTAATCTTTGTAACTAAAATGTAAATCGTCAAACGAACTTTTTTTACAGTACAATTTTACCCAATGGAGTTTATGGACAAGGGTGGTTCAATGAAACGTGTTGGGTTAATGGGAGTACTTGCTTTCATATGCATAGGTGGGGTTCAACAAGTAGAAGCGAGTGAACAACCACAATTAGTTAGTGAATCAGCAATATTAATGGACGCCAAATCAGGGGAAGTCCTTTACGATAAACAAGGGAATGCACAGATGTATCCGGCGAGCCTTACGAAGATCGCTACGACGATTATGGCTTTAGAACGAGGCGATTTAGATACAAACGTGACGATTACAGAAGAAGCAATTGATGTAGTAGGGACGACGGTTTTTTTAATGGAAGATGAGGAATTACCTCTAGAACAGTTGGTAAAAGGAATGCTCATTAATTCTGGAAATGATGCAAGTAGTGCAGTTGCCTTGGAACTTTCAGGTTCTAAAGAAGCATTTATTGAAGAGTTTAACGAGTATTTACAAACCACGGTCGGTTTAGAAGATACATATTTTACGAATCCACATGGGTTATTTCATGAGAACCATGTAACGACGGCGTATGATCTTGCGACGCTCACTCAATATGCGATGCAAAATGAAGAATTCCGGGAAATGTCAGCAATTGAAACACTTGATTGGCAGAGTGAAAGTTGGGAAACGACGATCATCAACCATCATCAATTGGTGCGCGACCATGAAGAAATTCTCGGGGTGAAAAACGGTTTTGTCTCGCAGTCAGGCTTTACGTTATCCACATTTGCAGAAGTGGACGACACAGAGTTGGTGGCGATTACGCTAAACGCACCAACGGCTGATGATACGTATCGTGACACACTTGAGTTGTTTCGTTATGGTTTTGAAAATTACGCCACTGAAACATTACCAGAAGGGGAGCAGTTCCAAGGCTCAGATGGGTTAACCTACGAGGCAGCAGATGAGATGTTTTATACGACTGCTCGTGCAAATGACGTAACGAAAGAAGTGCAAGACGGTGGCTTACTCGTTGTAAAAAAATGATGATCAAGTTGTCTTAGAAGAGTTGTTAACCCCATTTGAAGAACAAACGGTTCAAGCTAAAAGTGAGAATAAGGAAAGTGAAGACACATCATTTTCTCTTTTTAATTGGATCAAAGATTTATGGCCATGGTAAAGGTGACTTCCTGAATCAGAAGTTTATTTACAGTGTCGAATCAGTGCTGACGGTTAAATTGAGGGAATTTCCGTGTTAACCCCCTCAATTTAGATATAAAATCGCCACATACAAGCGTTTGTGTGGTGATTTTTAAGTTTTATGATGGGATTTTAAAGATTTATCTTCAATTTAAGGGTAAAAATCCAACAGACATGAGGTCATTTGCATTGCTTTTGTAAACATAGCTGTTGTGGTAGAGACGCCTACACCTAGTAAGTGAATGATGAGTATCTAGACCTCCCTAAGGGGAGGTTTTTTAATGTGATTTACATTGTTAACAGAAAATTTATACAATTATTGGTTTATTTATCACAAATTCAAATGACCTCAACATTCAACCGTTACACTAACGTTGATCATATTGATGGAGGGATCATAAATGTTGACGTTGGCGTTAATAGGGGATTTGCATTATCCAGTTTTAGAAAATGAAAGTATCGAGTTTCAGACGACAAGAGAACGATTCTTCAGTAAGTTTATGAATGATTCTTACGTATTCCTGCTGATTATCATTTGTCCATCGGTGATTTGACGCACCATGGGAAACAGGATGAATTTAAGCAAATCTATAACGAAATTACCTCAACAGAAGCAAATTGGAAGCATGTGCTTGGCAATCACGACCTGTATTCACTACGTAAGAAAGAAGTTGAAGTGTTAATCAATCAACCTCGTTACCAAGCCTTTACGACGGAAGAAGGGTTGTTTGTACTTCTTGATACGACAAGGGAAAGGCGACCTGATGATTGGAGTGGAATTATTGATCTTGAGCAGTATGAGTGGCTTGAGAAATTGGTCCATGAACATACTGACCTTCCGATCTTCGTGTTTGCCCATCATCCGTTATACAATACGACGACTCGTTCTGCTGAATGGAATGGATCGATTGTTCGTGAGGATGCTGTTCACCAACTGCTTACGTCACATAAACGTGGAGGCTATTATTTCTGTGGTCATTGTCACGTGCATTCCATCTTCAAACAAAATCAATGGAGCTATATCCAGACAGCAGCGGTGTATGATCATCCAGTTGCAAGGTTGGTAACGATTCATAATGGAAGGCTCGATACGAGTCTTTATGAAATTGGGGATGATCAACTCCTTAAGGATGCTCAATTTATTCACCACAACGTGTACAAACAAGAAACACCATTCCATACACTCGGACGTTATGAAGATCAAAAACGAACGCTCAGTTTATCTTAGGAGGTGAGCAGATGGCAGAGATTCGTTTTGAAAACGTAAAGAAGACGTATGGTGAAGATACGATTATCCCAGATATGAACATGACGATTAAAGACGGTTCTTTTACGGTCATTGTAGGTCCATCGGGCTGTGGGAAATCCACGACGCTTCGAATGATTGCAGGACTTGAAACACAAACGGAAGGAAACATTTACATTGGTGATCGACTCGTAAATGACGTGAGTCCTGGGAAACGAAACGTATCGATGGTATTCCAAAATTACGCACTATATCCAACGATGAGCGTGAAAGGCAATATTGAGTTTGGATTGAAAAACCGTAAAGTTCCGAAAGCAGAACGACAGAAGCTAATTGAAGAAGTCGCAGAGATCGTGGGTCTAACTCCTTACTTAAATAAGAAGCCTCAAAAATTGTCAGGAGGGCAGCGTCAACGTGTGGCACTCGCTAGAGCCATGGTGAAAAAAACCAGATGTCTTTATCCTTGATGAGCCGTTGTCGAATCTTGATGCAAAATTAAGGCAACAAATGCGTTCCGAGCTCGTTCAACTCCATGCCAAGCTTGGAACAACGTTCGTGTATGTCACCCATGATCAAGTAGAAGCAATGTCTATGGGGGATGAAATTGTGTTATTAGATCAAGGGGAAATTATGCAGATGGCACCGCCACTTGATTTATACAATTATCCAGCAAATCGCTTTACAGCACAGTTCATCGGTACACCACCAATGAATCTTGTGTCCGTCGATCAGTTGCCATCTGCGGGTTTTAGTGAAAAAGCTGTCGAACAGATTGGTTTTCGACCAGAAAAAGCAAAATTACGACATTTCCCGGGAAATGATCAGTTTTCAATGCCGTGTACGATTTTAAATCGGGAAACCCTCGGTTCAGAAATCATTTATCGACTGGATACGTTCGCAGGGAAGTTGTATGCGAAGACGTTTAATGAACCGGTCGTTGACGACGAGCAACTATTTGTATCGGTTAATAATGAAGATATTTATTACTTTAAAGAAAACGGTCGTTGCATCGCGCCATACCTTAATCGAGAGACTCCAATAAAAGTGAGGAGTACAGTGTAATGAGTCGTTGGTTGGAACGTTTTCGGCCGTATCTAATGGTCGCTCCTGCGATCATCGTATTCGTTTTGTTTTTTTATCTATCCGATTGGCTATATGATTTATTTAAGTTTTCATGAATGGGACTTTATTAGCCCGGACAAACAATTTGTCGGGCTAGATAATTTCGCTGGATTAAGTGAGCATCCCGAATTCCTGAAATCACTAGAGAATACGTTTGTGTTTACGTTTTTTTAGTGTGGGGATTACGACAGTCTTAGCACTTCTACTGGCCCTTTGGATTAATCGTCCGACGAGATTCTATGGATTTGTTCAAGGTGCGGTTTTTAGTCCACATATTATATCACTCGTATCCATCGCCATGCTTTGGATGTGGTTAATGGACCTCAATACGGACTTCTAAACTGGGGCCTAGAAATGTTTGGTCTGCCTCAATCAGAATGGCTTGCTTCACCTGAAACCGCGTTGTACTCCATTATTCTTGTCGCAATTTGGAAAAGCATTGGGTTCAATACACTGATCATTATTGCAGGTTTACAGAGCATTCCGCCTCATCTGTATGAAGCAGCAGCATTAGATCAGAGTAGTCGGTTTACGTCATTTGCGAAGATTACGTTTCCGATGATTTCACCGACGTTGTTTTTCTTAATTATTATGAATCTAATTGGGAGCTTTCAAGTATTTGAAACGATCGACATCATGACGCAAGGTGGACCACTTCAATCAACAAATACGCTCGTCTATTACATTTATGAATACGGGTTTCGCTTCTTCCAACTCGGTTATGCGTCATCAGCAGGTGTCATCTTACTAATCGTTCTATCGATATTAACGGTTCTTTATTTCTTCCTCATGAGTAGGAGGGTGCATTATCAATGAAAACGAGTCGCTTTGCTTTAAAAGGATTAAATGTACTCGGTTTGCTCATCGTCATTGCGATCTTTGCTACACCATTTGTGTGGATGGCAGTGACCTCGGTTAAATCGTTAAGTGAAACGATTACGTTTCCGCCTGTATGGGTTCCTGAGACGATTCGTTTTGAGAACTTTGCGCTCGCATGGGATTCTGGTCCGTTTCTTAGGTATTTTGTGAACAGCCTTATCGTTACCTTGTCGATTCTCGTGTTGCAATTGTTCACGATTGTGCCTGCTGCTTACGCGTTTGCAAGGTATCGTTTTTTTTGCTGATCGGGCGTTGTTTGCACTCACGATGATTACATTAATGATCCCTACTCAGCTAATCTTTCTTCCAGTGTATTTGCAATTTAGCTCTTGGGGTCTTTTGGATACACATCTAGCGTTGATTTTACCGTTTGCTGCCAATGCGTTTGCGATTTTTATGCTTCGACAGACGTTTAAGCAAGTCCCAGAAGAGTTGTTGGAAGCCGCTCGCTTGGATCAAGCTAGCGAGTGGAAAATTATGTATATGGTTATGGTGCCGATGGCAAAGCCGACGATCATTACATTGTTGTTATTTAGTTTTATTACGCATTGGAATGATTATTTTTGGCCGCTCGTTATGACGACAACGGACGCTAGCCGGACGTTGCCGGTAGGAATTTCTGCGCTTACTAACGTTGAAGGTGGTGTTGCGTGGCACATTATGATGGCCGGCAACATGATTCTAGTTGTACCGATTCTGATTATCTTTTTTTATCGCACAACGTCATATTATTCGTGCATTTGTGTACACCGGTGTGAAATAACGTAAAAGGAGGCATCATCTGATGCGAAATTATCCACTAGCATTTGCAATTGCTTCATCAGCAGCACTGATTCTTGGAGGTTGTACAAATGAGTCAGAGGAGAGTGCTGCACAGTCAACGCAATCTGGAGACGGTCCGGTAGAGATTGAATTTTGGTATGCGTTTGGTGACAAAATTGGTGAGAACAACGAGGCGCTTGTTGAAGAGTTTAATGCTTCTCAAGATGAGATCGTCGTTAATGCCCATTATCAAGGGGATTATGCTGATCTTCACTCACAGACACAAGCAAGTGTTGCTGCAGGGAATGCGCCTCACGTCACGTTAAATGAAATTGCATCGATGGGGGCGTTTGCTGAGGCAGGAATGACCGAGGATTTGACACCTTACATTGAGAATGATGATGTAGACTTAGATGACTTTGTTGAAGGATTAATGGGCAATTCCTACGTTAATGATGGCATCTACGGATTACCATATTTAAGAAGTACACCGATTCTTTACTTAAACAAGACGTTATTAGAAGAGGAAGGGTTGGACCCAGAAGGTCCACAAACGTGGGAAGAATTTGAGCAATACTCAGAAACGATATCTAATGATGAAGGTCGAGTTGGGATCACACTGCCAGTTAACGTCTGGTTCTACGAGGCTTTCGTTAAGCAAAGCGGTGGGTCGGTCCTAAATGAAGATGAGACAGAAGCTAGCTTTAATGAAGCACCTGGCGTTGAAGCAGTCGACTACATTAAAGGGATGTATGACAGTGGGAGCATTAAAGTACCAACAGGAGATGAAGCAGGTCAAATCGCATTGCAAGACTTCTCAAATCAACAATCTGCAATGGCGTTTAGTTCAACAGCAGATCTAACGAATTACATGTCCATTGCCGAAGAAAATGGCTTTGAATTAAATACTGCATTTATGCCGAAGAACGAACAATTTGGCACGCCTACAGGTGGCGCGAATCTCGTTATGATCTCGAGTCATCCTGAAGAAGAAAAAGCAGCTGCTTGGGAATTTATCAAATGGATGACTGAGCCAGAACAAACGATCACAGCTAGTCAAAACACAGGTATTTACCAATGCGACAATCTGCCATTGAAAGTGATGAGATGCAAGCTTTGTATGAGGAAGTTCCCCAATTTAAAGTTGCCGTAGACCAATTAGAATATGCTGGACCAAGACCATTAAACGCTAACTATTCAGAAGCACAAAACATTCTCAGAGATGCAATTACATCTGCACTCATTCAAGAAGACGTTACTACTCAAGAAGCTCTTGATGAAGCGGCAGAACGAATTAATGGGTTATTGAAATAAAGGCAGAAGGAAGGAGAGACAGTCTACATGTCCCTCCTTCTTTTGTGTGTGTAAAAATATTTTTCATACAGTTTTTCGATCATTTAGTTGATCGGACTTGTTCAGGAGCAATCTAGAACCCTTTGATACATAAGGAGTTTCTACTGACCAACATTTTTTACGATGCAACATAGGTTTGCTTTTGGAGAAAAAGGTTTCTGTAGACCCACTTGATTTGGCTTTGCTAAGCTTCGATTACAAGATTGTGAGGGTGGGGAGTAGCGATGGAACAAAAGCGTTATTCTGATTTGAAGCGCGGTGAGCGAGGGGCATATTTAAGTTTAGTCACCTATATTTTACTAGCTGTTGTGAAGATTTGGGTTGCTTACATCACAAGTTCAGCCGCTTTACGAGCAGATGGTCTAAACAATGCAACGGATATTATCGTTTCAATCGCAGTTTTAATCGGATTACGTATTGCGCAAAGACCACCAGATCACAATCATCCGTACGGTCATTTTCGCGCAGAAACAGTCGCATCACTTGTTGCATCATTTATTATCATGCTGATCGGTTTGCACGTACTATTTGAAGCAATGATGAACTTGTTTTCAGGAGAAGTGGTCAAGCCTGATTTAACAGCGGCTTGGGTCGGGGCCGTGAGTTTCATTGTAATGATGGGTGTGTATCGCTACAACGCCAAGTTAGGAAAACAAATCAAAAGCCAAGCAATCCAATCTGTTGCAAAAGACAACCTATCTGATGCGCTCGTTAGTGCTGCAGCAACGTTAGGAATTTTAGGTGCACAGTTTGGATTGCCATGGTTAGATGTTGTGTTGGCGGTCATTGTCGGTGGAATTATTTGTAAGACGGCCTTTGACATTTTCCGTAAAGCAACGTATCACTTAACCGATGGTTTTCAGGAGCAGGAGTTACAAGCTTTTCGTAATACGATCTTGTCAATCAGTGAAGTTGAACAAGTCAAAGAAGTGAAAGCGCGTTATTATGGAAGTAGTAGTGCAGTGGAAGTCGTCATTGCAGTTGATCGTAGGCTTGATATTGTCGATGCGCATAACATTTCAACAGCTGTCGAAAAACGAATGATTGAAGAACATGAAGCGATTGGTGTCCTCGTTCACGTTGAGCCGTCTTGAGTCTTTTCCAATTTACGTTTTCGTTTATGCGCTTCAAAATCCCATTTTGACAGGAATTTCGTAGCGGAATCGTAGCCCGATTGGTAAAGGAAGGCAAGCATGTCTTCTGATAGATCAAAGTCAGTAGCAGTAATATCGCCGGTTGGAATTTTAATCGTACGATCTGAAGTGGATGCGGTAAAGTACTTCATATCATGAGCTTGCATCATCGTTTTGAAGATGCTTTTGGCAAGGTGAATGGGAGTTGCAATCGTTGCTTGTACATGAACTTCATCTTTTACGAAATGGAAACCGAACGTTGGAAATTCAGGATTCTCACGGTCAAATAACCAAATCGGAAAATTACTCAAAATCCCTCCATCAATAATATAGGATTTTTTAGCGTTGTTTGTACGCCAAACGACAGGACGATAAAAGAATGGAAGTGACGTACTCATCGCAACCGCTTTTGAAATGTTGAACTGCTCGATATCAATGCCATAACGGTCCAGGTCATCAGGAAATACAATCATTTGACCGTTTGTAATATCTGAGGCAATGATTTTAAGTCGTTCTTCAGGTAAATCTGCAAAGGTTTGCACACCTTTAGATAAAAGACGCTCATGAATCCATCGCTCCAAGTAATCGTTGTTATAGAACCCTAAATGAACAAACAAATGAATCACGTTTCCAATAATCGGGATACGATTGAGCCATGTGCGTCCTTTAAGTTGGTGATAGTCAAAGTCGAGTAGTAGCTTACGAATTTCTTGACTTGAATATCCAGCAGCAAGGAGCGCAGCGATAATTGAGCCGACTGAAGTGCCTGCTAACCGGACCCATTCAACATCATGTTCTTCCATTGCTTGAAGGCACCGGCAAACGCAATTCCACGAATGCCTCCACCTTCAAAAACGCCATCAGCTTTCATAGAGTTCACCTCATTTTTTTAGCATATGCTCATCCCATAAAGGTAAATGCAGAAAGGATATGCAACATTTTATCGAGAAATGGGTGAAAAGGTTGTCAAATGATATGAAAGGCGGATCGCAACCCATATTTGAATTATCGATTCAATAATGAGTTATAAATCCAACAATAACGCCTTTATCGTAAGCGCTTTCATTTGGTATGGATTTTGCATCTACTGTAATGCAGATAGAAAGGAGGAGGATGAAGGTGAGTAGGATAAAACTTGGAGTTGGATTACTTACATGTAGTTTATTGTTAAGTTCTTGCCAGTTAGGCGGTGAACGTAGCGATTATCAACATGCACACATTTCAGGACCGACAGGATCTGGGTGGTACCCTCTGTCGACGCTTTTCTCTGATATATGGCTTGATGAAATTGATGAACTGCAGGTAACCGTTGTTGAGGGCGGAGCAATTGGCAACATTCGTGAAGTTAACACAGCAAGAGACGTGCAATCGGGATTTGCGTTTGCATCAGATTTCATTGATGCACTGAATGGTCGTGGTGCTTTTGAAGGGGAACCTCAAGAAAATGTACGAGCACTCGGCGCTTTTTACCCGACGATGTGGAATTTCGCGGTACTTGAGAATAGTCCGTATGAGTCACTTGATGATGTGCTCTTGCACGGGGCAGATGCGATCAATGGTAACCCTGGTGATGCAAGTGAAGCGACATTTCGTAGGGTGTTTGAAGCGATGGGGTATGACCATGTAGTTTTAGAAGAAGAACATGATGTAGGCATTAGTTATGGGGGTTACGGAGATGCAGCGAATCAACTCCGAGACGGTTTGATTGACCTTACGGTACAGGGAGGTGGGCCTGGAGTGCCAGCGTTAACAGAAGTTGACGCAATGCGTCCGCTCAGGTTGTTAGAGATTCCTGATGAAGCGCTTGAAGCACTCGAAGAAGGCGGGTACGGCTACTCTACCGATTTAAGCATTCCAGCTGGAACGTACTCGAACCAGACGGAAGATGTGAATACAGTCGCAAGTTGGGCGATGATGGTCGTTAATAAAGATATGAATGAAGATCTCGTATACGAGATGACAAAACAAATTTGGGAACACGTCGATCGGGTTCAAGATGAACAACCGAGTCGGGGCGCCTGGTTTGATCCTGAGATGGCAGTTAGTGTGATTGATGATCCTGAGGAGAACTTCCACCCTGGTGCACTTCGTTATTATGAGGAGGTTGGTGCATTTGAAAGGGGGAGTGAGTCGTGACGAACAAACTAAAGCTAACGCCAGATGGAAAAATAGATTTAAAAGTTGCAGAAGAAAAGAATAATACAGACATCGAACGTGCGTTTAATAACCCTGATGGAGAAGTAGGCTGGAGAAGAATTCGACGTTTCATTATTGCGGCGATTGCGATTGGACTCGCGATATACGTTCTTTATTATGCAGCGTATGGTGGATTTCCGGCATGGCAACATCGCGCCATCTTCACCTCAATCGGATTAATTCTCTGTTTTGCTTGTTTTCCGTATAAAAAGGGGAAAAAGCAAGGTCACTTACTTTTTGATGTATTGCCTTTAGTATTATCGATTTCCTTATTGATTCATGCGTTTTTAGCTTATCCAGATATTGCATTGCGTCAAGGAGCGTCCTCGACATTTGACCAGATCGTTGCAACATTAATGATCTTTTTAATTATCGAAGGTGTTCGCCGTACAATCGGTCATGCAATGGCGGTTTTGGCACTTTTCTTTTGGGCGTATATTTTTATTGGTCCGCTCTTCCCAGGTATTCTCGGTCACCAAGGGTTTAGCTATGGAAGAATGACGGATGCGTTGTTTATTACAACGAATGGGATCTTTAGTGACCCGATTTATGTCGCTTCTACTGTACTTATCATTTTCTTGATCTTTGCAGCATTTATGATGCGTACTGGAGTCGGACAGTTTTTCATTGAGTTTGCCTTTGCATTAACAGGTCGTATTCGTGGCGGCCCTGCACTTGCCTCGGTTCTTTCCAGTGGGTTGCTTGCAACGATTACTGGGAACGGGGCAGCGAACGCGTCCATGACAGGTCCATTTACCATCCACTCATGAAGCAAGTAGGATACAATCGTACATTTGCAGCTGGGGTAGAAGCTGTATCTTCTCAAGGTGGACAAATTATGCCACCGATTATGGGGGCAGCAGCCTTTGTTATGGCAGAGTTTACAGGAATTCCTTACATTGAGATTGCGGCTTACGCATTAATACCAGCGTTGTTGTTTTTCACTGTAGTAGGTGCTGTAATCTATTTCCAAGCAAGAAGACTCGGATTAGAAGGTATACCAAGAAAGCAACTACCGAATTTGAAACATATTCTACTAACAAAAGGGTATTTAATTATTCCACTCGTGCTAATCATCGTGTTAATGGTGTTAGGAACGAGCCCGATGAGAGCAGGGCTTTGGGCATTAGGTTCAGTTATTGTACTTAGTCTATTCAGAAAAGAAAGTCGATTGAATTTACTCTCTGTTTTAGCTGCACTTGAGGCAGGAATAAAAAATGCAATTCCAACTGTGATGGCTTGTGCAGGTGCAGGGATAATTGCAGGCTCGGTGATTATGACCGGACTAGGAATGAGTTTCTCTAGATTCGCCATTGACTTGTCAGGTGGTCAGCTTCTTCCTATGCTTCTTATGATTATGATTGCCTGTATCATCCTTGGAATGGGTATGCCAACCGTGTCTGCATACGTCATTTTAGCAACAGTAGCAGCAGGTGCACTCGTACAACTCGATGTTCCAGTAATCGTTGCACATTTCTTTGTGTTCTACTTTGGGATCTTTTCTGGAATTACACCACCGGTTGCGATTACGTCCTTTATTACGGCCGGGATTGCGGGTAGTAATCCACTTAAAACGTCTGTTTACTCGTTACGAATTGGGATGGCAGGATTTATTCTACCGTATATGCTCGTTTACAATCCTGCACTTTCGTTAGAAGGAAGTACGTTTGATATCGTGTTTGGTATTTTCACAGCAACGTTAGGACTTGTTGCCTTTGCTGCCTTTGTTGAAGGTTGTGTGTTAAAACGAGTGAACATCGTCGAACGCTTAATTCTTCTTGTGTCAGCGATCTTGCTCGTATACCAAGAGATTTATACTGATTTGATTGGAATTGCACTCGTTATTGGAATCTTTGTCTATCAATGGAAGAAAGGCAATTCGACAGATCTTAAGGCGGGTAAGCAATCACTTAACCAATAACTCAATTTTGACTTGATGGTTGGGGAGATGTTGCGGAACGATGGCTTCCTAAGGGTGGCATCGTTTTTGCAATATATTGAATCAGATTCAGATTATTTGAGGAGGAATTTTTGATGGACTTTAAATTAACAGAAGAAAACTTACAGATGAAAACGATGATTCGTAATTTCGTAGATAAAGAGGTTGATCCTTACGCGAATGAAATTGAAGAAAGTGAAGAAATTCCCACTCATCTTCTTGAAAAGGCTAAAGAGCTCGGATTATTCGGTTTAAGCATTCCTGAAGAGTACGGTGGAATCGGTTTAAACACTGTCGGGAAATGTACGGTCTTAGAGCAACTAGGCAGAACACACAACGCCTATGTATCACTAATTGGGGCACATACTGGAATCGGAAGTATGGGAATCGTACGCCTTGCAAACGAACACCTTAAGGAAAAGTACTTACCAGACCTAGCATCGGGCAATAAAATCGCTTGTTTTGCTTTGAGTGAGCCTGGTGCGGGTTCTGATGCGACGAACCTTTCAACGACAGCTGAAAAAAGAGGCGATCACTGGATTTTAAATGGGACAAAGCATTTCATTACGAACGCTCCGTTTGCGGATGTCTTCACTGTTTTTGCATTGACGGATCGTGAAAAAGGCGCTAAAGGTGGCATTACAGCCTTTGTTGTTGAACGAGACTTCCCAGGAATTACAATCGGTAAGCCGGATAAGAAAATGGGACTTAGAGGTTCAAAAACAGCACAAGTTGTCTTTGAAAACTGTGAAGTTCCAGCTGAAAATGTAATCGGTGAAGTAGGCATGGGGTATGTTAGTGCTTTGACAATTCTCGGTGAAGGACGAGTCGGCCTTGGCGCTCGTTCCGTCGGATCATGTGACAAATTAATCGAGTTATCAACAGAATATGCACTCGAGCGTAAGCAATTCGGAAAGCCGATTGCTGATCAACAAGCAGTGCAATTTATGCTCGCTGATATGAAAACGGAAACAGAAGCTGCTCGTTCTTTAACCTATCGTGGTGCTTGGTTACTTGACCAAGGCGAGAAAGCAATTCAAGAATGCTCAATGGCGAAACTGTTCGCAACAGATGTGTACAACCGTGTGGCTGATAAAGCAGTTCAAATCCATGGTGGAATGGGTTATATGGCAGAGTACCCAGCAGAGCGTTACTATCGCGATGCAAGAATTACGAAGATTTATGAAGGGACGAATGAAATTCAACGAGTAATTATTGCAAAGCAGTTACTTAAACAACAAGCAAAGGTTACGAACTAAATGAATCCATCCTTAACGAAACAGAATAGCGTCATCAATCAAATACCAGAAGGTTCTTTGTTTCAGTTTTTAGAAGAGAGTGCCGTAACGTATCGGGATCGCATTGCGGTCATTGATGACGGCAGAGAATTCACCTATGATACGCTCTACAAACAGACGCTACACTTGTCAACGCTTCTTGCATCTAAAGGCGTGAAACAAGGGGATCGCGTGATGCTCATGCTTCCAAATTGCGTCGAATATGTCCTTTCTTATTATGCAATTCTTCGACTCGGTGCCATTGTCGTACAAGTGAATCCAGGTTATCAGAGCGAAGAGTTAAGTCATATGTATTCGATTGCTGAGCCTTGTTTATGGATTGGGGAGTCGATTCATAAAGATAAGGTTGAACCGTTGAAGTTGCAATGTTTGTTCGTTGATGAAGACCTTAGTACACATTCAAATGAAGATCTTGAACGTGTTGACCTACCAGACGTGACCATTAATGCAAAGGAAGATGTTGCGGTCATTCAATTTACTGGTGGGACAACGGGCATTCCAAAAGGAGCGATGTTAACACATCGTAATTTAATGGCTAATGTTGTTCAGACGTTTGCCTTTGCACATGGCACATATGAACGGGGCGAAGAAGTGTTTTTAGGTGTGTCGCCGTTTTATCATGTACTCGGTATGTCGAGCGTGATGAATCAAGGTTTGTACGCGGGTGCAACAATCGTAACGATGAGAAAATGGAACGTGGAACAAGGCTTACGTTTAATTGAGACGTATGAGCGACATACTTTCCAGCGGTTCCAACGATCTATATTAGTATTTTAGACTATGCAAAAGAGCATCCCGTCCATTTAAAGAGTTTCAAAGTGATGACGAGTGGCAGTGCGCCTATGCCAGTAGAAATCATTCGTCAAATGGAGAAATTAAGTGATGGTGGGGTTATTTCAGAAGGCTATGGATTATCAGAGTCATCTCCAACGACACACCGCAATCCATTTAGTGGCTTAAGAAAGATTGGTAGTATCGGCATTCCACTACCAGATACCGAGTGTCGCATTGTTCATGTCGATCATGGCGAGGACCTTGGAATCAATGAAGCAGGGGAACTGCTTATCAAAGGTCCTCAAGTGATGAAAGGCTACTTTAGAGACGTGGAGTCAACCGCGATGCAATTGCAAGATGGATGGCTCGCAACCGGTGATATTGCAACCGTCGATGAAGACGGCTATTACTACATTGTCGGACGAAAGAAAGAAATGGTCATCGGAAGTGGCTATAACATTTATCCAAATGAAGTCGAAGATGTTCTGTACACGCATGAGTTCATACTCGAAGTTAGTGTGTACGGCGTACCTGACCGTTACCGCGGCGAAACGTTAGCAGCATCTGTCGTCTTGAAAAAAAGGAACAGCACTAACAGAAGACGAGTTAAGAGCATGGTGTAAAGAACGCCTTGCCGCCTACAAAGTCCCTAAAATGATTGAGTTTCGAAAAGAATTGCCGAAAACAAACGTCGGTAAAGTATTACGACGCAAGTTAGCTGAAGAACATCGTGAACGTCTTAAAGCGAATGGTAATTAAGGAGCTTTAGCGCGAGAATATGAAATCAAGTTGATTGTAATAAATAAAAAAAAGCCCAGTTATGGGCTTTCAGGTTGTTGAGAGTCTTAAATGTACCAAATGAGTACTCGTAAATGAGCAAGCGGCTTCTGTGGCTACGCTTGCCGCGGGCGTTGCCTCAGCTATCGTGCTTCGCACGATGATCTCGGCTAACGCTACTCCCGCAGGCGTCTTCGCCACGACAGCCGCTTTTATACGGCATGTTGAGTTTACAAAAGCAAAAGTAAAATGTATAACTTCGATACTTTGAAATCTATAAGTCATTAACTCTTCACTTCATTTATACAAGAACAGCACTTTTTTTCGACACTCTGAAAGCCCAGTTATGGGCTTTTTTTATTTATTAGGGGGGTATACTTTGTTAGATACAAATACTCCTGTGAAAACACCAAGTGTAGTAATTATGACGGTTACAATTGTATGGTACGGTGACGGGAGGTCAACTAAATAAAAGAAAGGAAACCCTAGCACTAGAAACACAAACCTGCTGTTAGTGCCGACACTCCTGCTGGGGTTTGAAATGCGCCACCCCGTTTATTCGTCATAAGTATCGCTCCTTACTCCTACATTAAGTATCGTTTCTGAAGTTAGTAGTCAGCGTACCATAAGAATGAGAGTTGCGATATTTCATAATTGTTAAGGATAGGAACTTCTTATGAAGCCATGTAGTGAAGATCCTGGTGGTTAATATGCTCTCTCATATTGGAAATTAAAAGCCCCTGCAAGTAAATACATGCTTTTGCAGGGGACTAAATGGTTGTTACGATTTAAAAATATAGTTGCCGATAATGACACGCTGGATTTGATTTGTTCCTTCGTAAATCTGAGTAATTTTAGCGTCACGCATCATTCGTTCTACAGGATATTCTTTAATGAACCCGTAGCCACCAAGGAGTTGAACCGCATCTGTCGTGACACTCATGGCCATATCAGAGGCAAAGCATTTGGCCATGGAAGAGTGTAGAGCAACGTCTTGTTCACCTTGATCGAGCTTTGTAGCTGCTTGATAGACGAGAAGCCTCGCCGCTTCAATCTTCATACGCATATCTGCCGCCATCGCTTGAATCATTTGGAAGTTGTCCAAGGTTTTCCCGAACTGTTTACGATTTTTAACGTAATCAATCGCATAATCATACGCGCCTTGCGCAATTCCAACCGCTTGTGCACCAACGACAGGGCGGGTTTCATTAAAGACATTCATGAGTATTTTGAAGCCTTTCCCTTCGTCTCCAAGCATATTCTCCTTCGGAACACGAACATTGTCTAGAAACACTTCACGAGTCACAGAGCCGCGAATCCCCATCTTATCTTCTTTGTTTCCAAACGTGAGTCCTTCCATTCCTTTTTCGGCAATGAACAGTGTGATGCCATTTGTACGGTCCTCGGATGTTCTCGTTACGAACACATAGATTTCTGATTCACCGGCATTCGTAATAAACACTTTCTGCCATTTAAAAGATAATCATCGCCATCTTTCGTTGCTGTTGTCGTTAAACTTGAAACGTCTGAGCCAGAAGAAGGCTCTGTAATTCCAAATGATCCGAGAACTTCTCCCCTTGCAAGACGTGGAATGTATTTTTGTTTTTGCTCTTCGGTTCCTGCAAGTAAGAATGGAGCCATCGTTAATGCTTGTGTAGACAGTGCAACGCTCGTTGACGCACAAGCACTAGCAATTTCTTCGATAACGGCAACGTGACTTAACATGTCGCTACCTGCTCCGCCATATTCTTCAGGCACATGAACACCAAATAGCCCATTTTCAGCGAGGACTCGGATGTTTTCCCACGGCATTTCACCGAGTCGGTCGACTTCTTCAGCGTGTTTTGCAACGACGTCACGAGCGATTTTTTTTCGCAACGTCTTTCATCATTTTTTTGTTCTTCAAGTAACATCAGTTAGCGAACTCCTTTGTTGTAAGTTTGAGATTATAAAATGCAAAAAGCATGCCACCTCATGATGTGAATGAATCAGCATAAATCGATGAAGTGGTGAAAAAAAGCACCAAAACCCGGTGTGATAATGCACCGGATTTTGTTACAACTCGTACCGCTGAATCTTTCTAACTAACGTTGAGTGATCAACTCGAAGAACTTTGGCGGCTTCACGAATTGAAGTACTGTGACGAAGCACTTTTTGAATATGCTCTTTTTCTGCCTGTTCTTTGACATGCTTTAATGAATGAATCGGGCCGTCTAACGTAGAGGGTTCAGGGTTTTGACGAATCTCACTCGGTAGCGAATCAACGTCAATTTCAGGACGTTCAGTTAAGATGACTAAATGTTCAAGAAGGTTTTCTAGTTGCCGTATATTACCCGGCCAACTGTAATGATAAAAGGCTTCAATCACGTCTTCAGTCACAACATTCTTTTTATGATATTTACGATTATATTTCGCTAAAAAGTAGTCGACGAGTGGACGTATATCTTTTTTTTCGTTCCCGTAGCGCGGAATCGAAATCGGAATTACTTGTAAGCGATAATAAAGATCTACGCGAAACTGGCCTGCTTGTACAAGGTCATCTAAATTTTTGTTCGTTGCGGCTATGAACCGTACGTCTAACTTTCTCGGCTTCGTTCCACCGACGCGGGTGACTTCATTGGTTTGTAAGACACGTAGTAATTTAACTTGCAAATGTAATGGCATTTCTCCGATTTCATCTAGCAATAATGTTCCACCATTTGCGGCTTCAAGTAGTCCTTCACGTGACGATTGGGCGCCTGTAAATGCACCTTTTTCATACCCAAAGAGTTCAGATTCAATCAAGTTCTCAGGAATTGCTCCGCAGTTAATTTGAATGTAAGCAGCATCGTGGCGGTTACTTTGCTTGTGAATGTTTTTGGCAATAATCTCTTTACCGACACCAGATTCACCAATAATTGTAATGACAGCATCTGTGTTCGCGACTTTTGTAACGAGATCTTGTAGGTGCTTTGTACTTTGTGATTCACCAATCCAATCATCCGTATGTAAAAACTGTGAGCGTAGTTGCTTTAGTTCGGTATATTTCATTTCCATATTTCGCATGTGTTCGGTATACAAGTGATTTAAAGAAGAGAGATCATAATAGTTTGCAATGAAACATTGAATCTCACCGTTACTTCGGTAAACCGGCTTACTCGTAATGAACACTTTCGCATCGTTATGTAGTTTTTGAAAGATTGTGAGCGGATTTTTTTTGGAGTACTTCCATCGATTGTTTAATAATAATTCCTGCTTCTTCCATTTCTTTCGGCGTTTTACCTACTATCTCTTCAAGGGGGGCACCAGAAATTTCTGACACCCGTTCATTTGCATAAAATATTCGACCTTCTAAGTCAGAAAGTAGAATGCCTACATACGATTGGTCGATGCTTCTCATGAAATCTACTTCATTGAGCATGGTAAGGTGGTGCATACAGTCACCTCTACGTTTTCATAATGGTATTAGTTTATCACGAAAGGAATTGTTATGTTCAGAAATATTTTAAAACATTGAAGGATCACCAGCATTAAGTTTAACAAGTGTGATTGAGGGAACATTCTAATAATAAGACTTTTTGTGGAGGGATTAACGATTCGATATCCGACTTGGGTCATTGTTCCGATAAGCGTGGTAGCACTTAGTGGGTGCAATCAGGTGGAGCAACAAGTGCAACAATTGGGTGAAGAATACGCAATCACAATGGCTACAGAGGAAGCCACAGAAGAAGAACAAGAAGAGTTATTGGAATTAGACGTTGAACAAGTGGAACATATGCTGATGTACATTCGAGAATCGCTTGATAAAGAAAAAGCGGAATCCGTCTCTCTATCTAATCCACCATACCGATTAAGAGCTGGCGGTACAACTTCTGTAGAATTGGAAACCCAATATGACCCTGATGAAAATGATCATCCGTTTCACATTAAGCGTCATTTTTCATTTGCCTATGAGCTAGAGGAAAGTGACGTTGACCTAGCTCTCGCAGAGGATGAGGAGTTGCCAAGTTTTGCAGGGTTAATCAAGAAGCGTCTTTTATTACGGGAATGATACCAGGTCTTGAGTGGCATGAATTAACCGCGCAAGTTAGTCCAGTCGGTTATGAAGATTCACAGGAGTTGTCGTTCTCAACGATTGGAGAGTGGCGTGGGGAGTTTATTTATGAAGATCAAAAGGTCGTGTTTACTGCTGAAGATGAATGGGCAGGAGTCATGAGCGTTGAAGAGTGGACACAAGATTAACTTTCTCAGTTTTAGAGAAAAGGGAGAAGGGTAAAGCCAACTACAATCACGTTCATTCTATAAAACGGAGGGTTCACTCATGGCATTTGCAGATGTGACATTAACTCCAATCGGAGAAGGAACAGCGAGTTTCTCACAAGAAATCGCTCACTTTCATGAAGTGTTAGATCGTTATGATGGTATTACGTATGAGAAAACATCGATGAGTACGATCATTGAAGGCGATATGAACGATTTATGGGTTGTTTTGCAAGAGCTACACAAGACAGCTGTAAATCGAGACTGGGAACGGATTTCGATGAACGTTCGGATCGATGATCGCAGAGACGGTAAAGAGCAGAGCATCGAAGGTAAAAAAACTATCTGTACAATCTCAGAAAGCGTAGCTTTTGACATAATAAGCATAGGTTTTTAACCTATGCTTATTTTATTTGAATAGTAAAGGTGACGTATCGTTTAAATGAGCAACGATAGAAATTAGTTTGAAAATGTCTATTGATTTTTCTGAATGCTAGTCGTATAGTGTTTGTATACAATTTTATAGATCTACAACTTCGGGGCAGGGTGAAATTCCCTACCGGCGGTGATAAGGCGAAAGCCTTTCAGTCCGTGACCCGGGTCGAATGTTTTCGATTCGGTGGATCTGGTGAAACTCCAGAGCCGACAGTTAAAGTCTGGATGGGAGAAGTGAGGAAACGGTACAACTGAGCGAGTATGCTTAGCTTATTTGTTATACCGTACGAATGGCACACGTGTATGCGTAGGTGCTCACTTTAACGATTTCTTAAACTTCCTGAAGTTCTCTTCAGGAAGTTTTTTTGATGCCAATTTAGAGGTGTAGAGGAAAGGGAGAAAATGTCTAACCAGAATGAGTATATGAAATTTGCTTTAGAGCAAGCCAAGATGGTAAGTGGCAAACGTCTCCAAATCCGACGGTCGGTGCAGTCATTGTGAACGAAGGTGAGATTGTTGGCGTCGGTGCACATTTACGAGCGGGAGAAGCTCACGCTGAGATTCATGCTCTTCAAATGGCTGGTGAACGAGCGAGAGGATCAACGTTATATGTCACGTTAGAACCGTGTCAACATCAGGGACGAACGGGACCGTGTACAACAGCAATAATTCAAGCAAATGTATCCCAAGTCGTCATCGCCATGCTTGATCCAAATCCTGAAATGCAAGGAAAGAGTGTGAAAGTGCTTGAACGTTCAGGAATTACTGTTGATGTTGGTATGCTTGAAGAAGAGGCAAGGCGTATGAATCGTGCATATATTCACTGGATGAAAACGAAAAAGCCTTACGTCACCTTGAAAATGGCGGGTTCATTGGATGGCAAGACGGCTACCTCACAAGGGGAAAGTCAGTGGATTACAAGCCAAGCTTCAAGAAGTGATGGTCATGTGGAAAGAAAGAATCATGATGCCATTCTCGTTGGGGTTGAAACGGTGATTCAAGACAACCCAGCACTTACGTCAAGAGATCCTTACGTGCAACCAATTCGAGTCGTTTTGGATCGTAATTTACGCATTCCAAGGAGCTCAAAGTTATTAACCGACACTTATCCAACGATTATTTATACGGAACAACCGTCAGTTTTTGAAACAACGAAACAAATCGTTACGCTTTCAAAAGTAACACCCGAATCTGTTTTACAAGACTTAGGGAATCGCAATGTTATATCGCTATTAGTAGAGGGTGGAGCAACGATCCATGGTGCTTTCTTTGCGGATCGTGTTGTACAAAGAACGATTACTTATCTAGCTCCGAAACTAATTGGTGGAACAAATGCTCATGGTTTTATAGCAGGCAGCGGTGCGGTACAGCTTAAGGATGCACTTCAAGTGACATATGAGCGTATTGAACACATTGATGGAGATATAAAAATAACAGCGATTGTAGGTGAAGAGGATGTTTACAGGCATTGTTGAAGAGGTTGGCACGATTGAAGAACTTGAGACGTTCAAGATTCAATAACAGTGACCATCCGGGCAAACGTCGTATTAGAGGATGTGCAAATTGGTGACAGCATCTCTGTTTCTGGCGTCTGTTTGACCGTTCGTACGCACACGAAGACGACATTTACAGCAGACATTATGCAAGAAACGTTACTTCATTCAACACTGAACCATTTGAATAAAGGTAATACTGTGAATCTTGAAAGATCAATGCGTATGAATGATCGCGTCGGCGGACATTTTGTTGCAGGTCATGTAGATGGCACGGGAACGATTCAACAGATGACGGAGTTAGAAGGTTCAACCCTTTATGAAGTCGCTGTTCCTGAGCAATTGACGAAGTACATGATAAAAAAAAGGTTCGGTTGCAATCAACGGTACAAGTTTAACAATTGCAGATATTAAAGAGAACGTGATGACTGTATCCATCATTCCCCATACAAAAGACGTGACACAATTCCAAACCATTATGGTCGGAGACTCAGTGAATCTTGAGGTTGATCAACTTGGGAAATACGTGGAGAAGTTACTCGAAAGGAGAACCTCATGACTTTCCATACAATTGACGAAGCAATCGATACGTTGCGAGCAGGAGGAATGGTCATCGTCTGTGATCGGGAAGACCGTGAAAATGAAGGCGATTTAGTCGCACTTGGTGATCGAATTACGACCGAGACCGTCAATTTTATGGCGACACATGCTCGTGGACTCATTTGTGCCCCGATTACAAAAGCGATTGCGAAGCGCTTGCGCTTGCCACTCATGACGGATGAATCAACCGACCCACATGAAACAGCTTTTACGATTAGTGTTGATCATGCATCAAGTACGACAGGAATCTCGGCTGAAGAACGGGCAACGACAATTCAAGCACTCGCAAACGATTATACTTCCGAGTTTGATATGCAGCGTCCAGGCCATATCTTCCCACTCATTGCAAAGAACAATGGTGTACTAGAACGAGCAGGTCACACCGAAGCAACGGTTGATCTCGCCAGGCTTGCAGGTGCAAAAGAAGTTGGTGTGATTTGCGAAATTATGAATGAAGACGGAACGATGGCGAGAGTTCCAGAGCTCTTGGAATTCTCTCAAATACATCAAATCCCTATTATTTCGATAGAAAAATTGATTGAATACCGTCAACGACAAGCAGCAGCCATCGCAGAAACGACGGAAACAGAGCTCGAAACTGAATATGGCACATTCCAGATTTACATTTTTAAAACAGACGACCATAAAGAACATATGGCCTTAGTGAAAGGTTCGCTTACGGACGCAGGCCCTATTACGACACGCATTCATTCTGAGTGCCTCACCGGTGATTTATTTCATTCTAAACATTGCGACTGCGGAGAGCAACTTCATCAAACGCTCGAAGCGATGCAACGCGAAGAAAAGGCGATTCTTCTCTATTTACGACAAGAAGGCAGGGGCATTGGCTTATTCGAGAAGATTAAAGCGTATGAGTTGCAAAAAGGTGGCTTAGATACGGTGGAAGCCAATGAAAAGCTTGGGTTCAAAGCGGATGAACGCGACTTCTCCATCGCTGGGAACATGTTACACCAGCTGGGTGTAAACACCATCTCTCTTATTACGAACAATCCAGAAAAAGTGGAGAGCATCAAATCACAAGGCATTCACGTGCATCAAGTGATTCATACGAAACCGACGATTTACCCGGCAAACGAACGCTATGTAATGACAAAACAAGAAAAGCTTGGGCATTTAATTCCCTAAGTGAAGGAGAGACTGAAATGACAACGATTCAAGGTTCAGTAGTTGGAACAAATAAGAAGGTGGCGATTATTAAAGCAAGATTTAACGAGTTTATAACGAATCAGCTGCATGAAGGTGCACTCGCGATCCTTGGACAACATGACGTTCAAGATGATCACATCGATACGATTGTCGTTCCTGGTGCAGTCGAAATCGTTTATGCTGCAAAGCAAGCGGTAGAAAGCGGGCACTATGACGGGGTAATTACGATCGGTGCCGTCATCCGCGGAGAGACACCGCACTTTGATTATGTGTGTAACATCGTTTCAAGTGGCATTACTCAGCTTAATACACGGGAGAATAGTAATTGTCCCGTGGTGTTTGGTGTCATAACGACCAATACGAATGAAGAAGCAATCGCGCGAACGGGGATTAAACACGATAATCAAGGAAGTGCAGCAGCCCGGGCAGTACTTGAAATGATAAACCTTGATGTAAAGCAGCACTCAACAGCATTGATGTAGTGGATACGCCTATCTTTTTTTTAAAGGTAGGCGTATGTTCATGTTAAGATGAAGAGCATAGAAAGGAGTGAAGATATGAAACGATTAGATGTTGTTTATGCTTTAATACGAAATCAAAACGATGAAGTCCTCATTGTAGAAAACGAAAACAGTCGCTGGAGTTTACCTGGAGGTGCTGTAGAAGAGGACGAGACGTTAGAACAAGCGCTCATTCGAGAAGTGTATGAAGAAACGGCTCTTCATGTCGAACGAAAAGGACTAGCATTAGTGAATGAGACAAAGTTTCAGGAAAGCGGTCATCATTGCGTATTTTTTACCTTTCATGTTGATGTTGTCGGAGGGACAATTGAACGCCTTTACCCGGAAGAAATTACGAAAATTGAATGGGTTTCGTGCGAGATTGCGAACGAACGGATGCCGTATCTTGCAAGTGGCATCGAGCCATTGTTCGACCAACACGTAACGTATACATACCAGTAGTAAAGTGATGTTAGCGCGCTTGCTGATCAAGTGACGCTTTTTTTGTGTTCAGAATACGACAAAACGAGACAAAAAAAATACATTGGGGGTTTCTTCTATCTGAACTATACTAATAATTAAGATAATTAAAGGGGTGAATGAATGAACACAACAACGTCTATGGACCAAATGGTAAAGCGAGTGAGAAGACAAACCTTAGGTGATCTACTCAAACGAACGAGTGCACGTATGCCAAACAAACTAGCCATCGTGTATGAAAATGAACGGTTAACGTACGAGCAATTAGCAAAGTTAGTCAATCAAACCGCATATACGTTTACGTCTAGAGGGATGAAGAAGGGGGATCGGGTAGCGCTTCTCTCGAAGAACAGCTTAGACTTTGTCGTTGTTCAGTTTGCCTTAGCAAATATTGGGGCGGTTATGGTCCCGATCAATTATATGTTAACAGCATCAGACATTCGCTACATCTTGAACCATGCAAAAATAGAAACGTTAGTCGGATCAACGGAGTATGCGCCATTATTAGAAGAATCATCAATGGAGATGACCATGGCTAACCGCTACCTGATCGACACAGACTCACAGCGAGAAGGTTGGGGAACGCTTCGTGACCAAAGAACGTCACAACCAGACACGGATAGTGAAGTTGAACTTGATGACGATGATCTGGCACAAGTGCTTTATACAAGTGGAACAGAGTCTCGACCGAAAGGAGTTATGCTCACCCATAAAAGTTTAATTAGCGAATATGTAAGCGCTATTATTGATGGCAAGATGGAAACGCGCGATGTAATGATTCAAGCATTGCCACTGTATCATTGCGCCCAACTTCATGTTTTCTTAGGCCCGAGTGTCTATCTTGGTTGCACGAATATCATATTAAGTGCTCCAAAGCCAGAAGCGATGTTTGATGCGATTGAAAAGGACGGGGCTACCCAGTTATTTTGTCCACCTACCGTCTGGATTGCGCTGTTACGTCATCCCTCTTTCGATGAACGCGATTTATCGAATTTAGAAAAGTGCTATTACGGAGCTGCGATTATGCCGAGGGAAGTCTTAAAAGAGTTATCTACTCGTCTACCAAATGCTCGTTTTTGGAATTTCTACGGCCAGACAGAAATCGCACCGCTCGCAACGGCATTGCAACCTGAAGATCAGCTTCGAAAACTTGGCTCAGCTGGCGTGGCTTCTTTAAATGTCGAGACGCGCATTGTTGATGATTATGATCTAGAAGTGCCACGAGGCAAATGGGTGAAATCGTACACCGAACACCACATGCGATGAAAGGGTATTTGGATGATCCGGAGAAAACGGCAGAAACGTTTAAAGGTGGATGGTTCCATAGCGGAGATTTAGGGGTTATGGATGAAGAAGGGTATGTAACAATCGTTGACCGTAAAAAGGACATGATCAATACCGGAGGCGTGAATGTCTCGAGTCGAGAAGTAGAAGAGACATTATATGAATTGGACGGCGTGTCAGAAGTTGCCGTGATTGGTACGCCTGACCCGTATTGGATTGAAGCGGTAACTGCACTCGTCGTTACGAAGGCTGGAAGTGAATTACGAGAAGAGACCGTGATGAAGTTTTGTGAAGAGCGGTTATCGAAATTTAAAATACCAAAGCAAATTAAAATCGTCCCTTCCTTACCGAAAAACCCAAGTGGAAAGATTTTGAAACGATCACTACGCGAAGACTAAAAAAACAGTGGGGTTCATGAACCCCACTGTTTTTAGTCTTCGCGTAAATCTTCAATGGAATCAATGTCCATGTAAGATGGAACAGCTAACCCGATACGAGCACCTTCTAGGTTAGGTCCAAGATCAAGGACGTCATCTTGGAACGACTCATATTGAGCAGCGTGGGTATGCGGAAGCCATGCCGCGACATGTGCATGGGCATCACCTTGTGCGACCGCTTGCCACATAATCGTAACTTCTAAATTATTGACGCTGACTTCATAACCGATTTCTTCTAGAACATGTTTAACGACAGCAGTAGACGATCGCTCTGAATCCCAAGCACCAGAAGCGAGTAGGAACTCATCTCCATCCACAGGTTCTACACCCTCAATCCACTCATCAACTACGTCACGGTTGTCAGTAATCCAATCGATAGCAGCTTCATCGTCGTCAGTTCCTTCGTAGAGTAATCCTTGGACATACCCCATATCATCTTCTGTCCAATAAAAACGATCTAACACTTCAAATGCACTCGGATGTTCTTCTTCAACACTTGGATGAACAACTGTATGAATGTCTTCGGATTCACCAAAAGCAAGCTCTGGGTCATCTAGAAACTTCAAATCATATTCAATGAATTTCCAATGGGGAGTCCAAGCCGTCACGACAATTGGTTCCTCTTCTGCATAACGGGATCCAAGTTCAGACGTCATTGCTGCATCTGAGCTAGAAAGCACATTGAAGTCTAAATCGTACGTTTCAATAGCAACATCAGTAGATGCCATAACGCCGGTTCCCGCATCGATGCCGATAATTTCATAATCTAATTGTTCTTGAACTGTTTGGTTGGATGTGTCTTCATCTCCGCAAGCAGCGAGTGTAAACGCTAGCGCCGAAGTCACACCTAGCATTGTGAACTTCTTTGTATTCATAGTGATGTACCCCTTGTATGTAATTTATTTTAAATGACTATTACATATTAAAGAGATTATTAAACTACGTCAAAGTGCTCTGTGCAGCGTGTAGCATGAAAAATCATGCTCATTCCACGGATACACTATCCACAACTTGCAGACGCCTGTTTTAAACAGAATACGCTGTTTGAAAGTGTAAACGATCTTTCAAATGATTACTTGACGTAGTCGAAGGTTTATTTTATCCTAAGTGTATTAGTTAATGTAGTACACATAGTTCACTTAAGGAGCGAAGCTATGATTAATATTGATCCATCAAGTAAAGAGCCGATTTATCGCCAAATCGTAACGGCATTTAAGGAACAAGTGGCGCGGGGGGTCTTGGAACAAAACGAGAAAATCCCTTCGGTTAGAGAATTGTCTTCGCAGATTGTCGTGAACCCGAACACGATCAGCAAAGCTTATCAAGAATTAGAGAGAGAAGGGATCATTATCACAGTTCGAGGACGGGGAACGTTCATCGCTGAACAAGTGGTTAAAGAGATCGTTTCTAAAGACATAGAAGAAGTAAAAGAAAAGGTAAAACAACTCGTACTAGAAGGGTATTACGCCGGAATTGAAAAAGAAGTGATGCAAGATTGGGTTGCTTGTTATTACAACCAGTTTGGAGGGAAATCATGATCGAAGTACGTGGACTTTCAAAGAAATTCGGGAATAAAACTGTACTAAACAACGTATCGTTTTCTGTCGGTAAAGGATCGATTACGGGAATCGTTGGACGAAACGGTGCAGGGAAAACTACGCTATTAAAGGCACTTGTCACAATCGTTGACCCTGATGAAGGAACCGTAACGGTTAACGACCAAGACATCTTCCGTGAACCAAAAGCAAAAAAACAAAGTGATGTACGTATCAGATAGTGTTGAAGCATTGAAAAACTTCTCCATTCAACAAATTACGTCATTGTACCGCGACGTCTACGATCAATTCGATGAAGCTTACTTCCAAGAACTACTGGAGCGCTTTAAAATGCCGAAAGTAAAGAAGATCAAAAACTACTCTAAAGGACGAAAAGCACTTTTCTCACTCATTCTAGCATTTGCTTCTAAACCAGAATATGTCCTGCTTGATGAACCAACAGACGGATTAGATGTCATCGTCAAAAAAAGAATTGATGCGATTTTTAGTAGATGAAGTCTCCAAAGAAGAGATGACGATAATTATCGCCACTCATCGACTGGATGAACTTGAAACGCTTTCAGATCAAATTCTCGTTATGAAAGATGGCACAATGAAAGAGACATTCCAATTGCATTCATTACAAGAAGACTATCAAAAATGGCAAGTCGTTTATCAGGAGTCGATGCCGGAAGCGCTAAAAGCGGATGTACACATCTTGAATCAGACAGGTCGAGTCTACAGTCTCTTGTTCGAAGGCGAACAAGAAGAAGGAAAAGCAAAGATTGAAGCAACGGAACCACTTTTATACGAAGCGTTACCACTATCACTAGAAGATATCTTCGTGGCGAAATTAGGAGGTGAACAAATTGCTGAATAAAGGATTACTTAAAATAGACATGCGTTCAACGTCGATGGTTTTAGGGATTCTTGCTATTCTCTTATTCTTGCAATATCCACTTCGAGCATTACTTGAATTAGAATGGCTTCGTTCAATTGCAGAAGATCCATTGAATAATCAACAAATGATCAACAGTCAATATGGTTACTTTATTGAAGATTTATTCGGTCCAAGTGCATTTTCTCTTTTTGTGATTGCAGCAATTTTAATTATAGCGGGTATGCTCATTGGATTAGAGCGGAATACGAGACGACATGATTTTAATTTGTCGCTTCCATTTTCTCGCAAAGAGATTTTTCTTACGAAAGCAACGCTAGGTGTAGGGATGATTACACTTTTGTTCTGGTTAAATATTGGATTGACACTTATCATCATTCAGTTCTCTGAGTTTAGCCAAACACTTTCTCACTTGAATGTGCTTGAAATGATGATCGTCCCGTGGATGAGTTTACTTGCCATTTTTATGTTCACGTTATTTATGGGAACAATTTCAGGAGAGATGATTTCACAAATCGTGTTGAGTGTAATCTTTCTTATTTTCCCGTATGGCTTTACGATGCTAATCGGAATTGCTTTTACGGTTCATATGGGGAATATGGGTCGCTTTTGGATTGGAATGGATGAATTTATATTAGCGTTCACAATTCCATTTCACTTATTTAACGTCTATCACGCTATTGATCACATATCAATTGTGTATATCGCTGTTTCCTTAGCAGTGTTCGTACTAAGCTTAGTAGTAGGTACGTTCTTATATGAGAAAGGAAAAAGTGAGAAAAACGGTGAATTTCTGCTTTTCCAATCTCTTGAACCGATCTTTTTAATTGGAATCGTCGCTTGTTTCGGAATGCTTGGAGGAACAATCTTCACATTCTTTATCTGGCATTCAGCGGGGCGATTTTAATCTATTGGTTTGGGGCACTAGTTGTTGGAGGTATTGCCTTTTTGATTACGAGGCGATTGCTACAAATGAATGTTACGTTAAAGACAAATAGGTAAAGGTTTGGGGTGCACTTGGTGAACGAGTGCACCTTTTATGTTTAATGATGAAAGCGTAGCGTATACAATAGTAGCAAGAGACGACGAATTCGATGATGAAAGAGGATCGTATGAATTATAAATATGAAACTGAGAATAAAGATTATCGTGATTTTGCAAGTGGAAGGGTTTTATTGAACGCTAAGAAGACGACAGCTTTCCCCATTCGGATGGCGAGTGAAATTATGCAACATTGTATCGCATCACTAGAGAAAAAGGAGAGCCTCACCCTCTATGATCCTTGTTGTGGCGGAGCACATTTATTGACGGCAATGGGGTTTATACACGGTAAAGCGATAAAATCAGTTTATGGTTCAGATTTTGATCGTGATGTGATTGAGGTTGCAACAACAAACTTGTCTTTACTTACCGACGACGGGTTAATAAAGAGGGAGAATCAGTTATCCTCTCTGTTCGATGCGTACGCGAAGGAATCTCATAAGGAAGCTCTAGAAAGTGTGGAACGATTACGAAGCATGTCTGCACAAATGACTTCACCCATTATCTCGAGTTTTACTTGGGATATTACGAGTGGGCCACCACCTGTAAACGAGAAGGCAGATATTGTCATTACCGATATCCCTTATGGGAACACAGTAGGTTGGCAGACGACGTCAAGCGATCCAGTACAAGATCTACTCGGTCACTTAGAGCCTATCATGAATAAGGAAGATTCAATCATTGCCATTGTAAGTGAGAAAAAGAAACGATCACTCATGATCGTTTTGAAAAAGTGAAAACGATGAAACACGGAAAACGGAAAGTAACCATGTTGAAGCCGAAGTAAAGAATAGGGGAGAGCGATGAACGCAGACATTTATCGTGAAGTTCAAGAGGCTTATGGTTTTAAATCAGCTCAGTTTGACTGCCTAGGAGGCTACGAAGACAACGTATTCGTTAGTGAAGAAGATGACGTTGTCATTAAGTTCCTTGATGCTTCAAGACATTCGCTAGAACAATTGCAACAAGAAGTAGATTGGATGCAATTGATGGACCGAAATGGAGTTCACGTTCCCCGTTCAGTTCTGTCTAAGAATGATAAGGCGATCGAACGAATAACCGGCATTGAACCGTGTTTTTATGTGACCGTTACAGAGCGAATTAAGGCGACAACGTCGAAGTCGTTCCTTAACGATTCTGTTCTAATTGAACGGTGGGGAAGGACGCTCGGAAAGATGCACGCGATTTCAAAGCAACATGCTGATTGGCACTCGTCGTATGCACCGTGGAATTATGATCATTGTCATCGTAATTTTATTCTGACGGCTGATCAAGACGTGCAAAGCATTTGGATCTCGTATCAAGATCAGCTCCAAGCGTTGTCTAAGACGAAAGATACGTTCGGCGTCGTTCACCATGATTTGCATCATGAGAATCTGCTTCTTCAAAACGATGATCTTTATGTTCTTGATTTTGTTGATCTTCGAAACAGTTGGTATGTATATGACATCGCGATCGCAGTGCATACAGCCCTTGAAAACAATCGTTTTCGCCAATTTGAAGAGGAACATTCCTACAAATTGCGTTTTACAGAAACGTTTCTGCGTGGTTATGAGCGGGAAACGTTATTAATAGAAGAAAGCCGGGCATTGTTACCTTTCTTTTTAAAATATCGACTCGTGTATTCGTATATGTATTTCCAGCACACACTTACCGATGCGAAAAAAATTAGAAGTTGCTCAGATCTTAAACGATATGAAAAAAAAGAATCGTATCAGGTGAAACGACCGATTCATGACAAGGAATGTGATTTGTTTATGATAAATCCGAATCTGAAGGGAAAAGCCATTCTCATTACTGGAGGTAATTCAGGAATTGGAAGTGCAATGACTGAACAGTTTGCAGAGATGGGAAGTAAAATTATCATCCACTATTATGATAAGGAAGAGAAAGCGACACAACTCGTACGCACAATTCAAGAAAGTGGCGGAGAAGCAGTTGCTATTTATGCAGATTTACGTCAAGAACAAGACATCGATCAGTTAATGGAGAAGTCCATTAAAGCATTCGGAACCGTAGATGCGCTCATCAATAATGCTGCTGCTTGTGTATTGGATACAATCTTTGATACAACAGGCGAAACGATTGATGAACATTTTGAAATGAATGCTCGTGTGCCTGTGCAACTTATGAATCGCTTTGTGCTTCTGCATAAAGAACAAAGAAAACAGGAAGGAAGCATCGTTAACATTTCAACTGATGCATCCCAAAAGTTTGCGAGGCAAATTTCTTATGGAGCAAGTAAAGCAGCATTAGAAGCTTACACAAGAAGTGTTGCAATCGAGGCAGGTCCACACGGAATCACCGTCAATTGTATTTCCCCAGGACCGACCCAGACAGGATACATTGATGACCAACTTGAAAGAATGGTGATGCCAGATATTCCGATGCGCCGACTAGGCGAGCCGAAAGATATCGCTGAAGCAGCCGTCTTTTTTTGCATCAAAACAAGCAAGATGGATTACTGGACAAGTGTTACTCGTATCTGGTGGTCATTACATTTAAGCAACCGACCATGAAAAGGAATCTTTTCATGGCCGGTTTTTTTTATTCAGAGCGTTTCATACGCGCATAATTAAAGGGTCCCTCATAACGAGTTAATTGGCCGTCTTCAAGCCAAAGAGTCGTTGATAAAGACTTGTTAAGAAAATACCGGTCGTGCGAGACAGCAATTAGAGTACCTTGGAAACTTTCAAGTGCTTCTTCGAGCATTTCCTTCGAGTCGATATCAAGGTGATTCGTCGGCTCATCGAAAACCAATACGTTATGATGCTGTTGCATCAACTGGGCAAGCCTAAGACGCATAGATTCACCACCACTTAAATCAGAAACGGACGTAAACACATCGTACCCATAAAATAGAAACTTCGCGAGAATATGCCGTGCTTCTGCCTCGGTAACCGTTGCAGCATTACGAAAAGCTGAAAGTACGGTATCTGTACTCGTACCAAACTCTAAGTGTTGGGATAAGTAGCCGATCGAAATGTTATGACCAACTGTCACTTCGCCAGAATCAACGTCATGTTGTCGCAACAACGTCTTTATAAGCGTTGATTTACCAGCACCGTTTGGACCAACAATTGCCACTCGTTCCCCGTGTCGTATATGAAGAGACACACCATTAAAAATTGGAGTGTTATCAAAGTGTTTGACGATGTTTTCGCACGTAAACACATCGTTTCCACTGCGTTGTTCGGTGTCAAAAGCTAAAGCAACTTGCTTTGTTTCAACGGGGCGCTGCAAGCGTTTAATACGATTCAAAGCTTTCTCCATGCTTTTTGCCTGACGATGCATACTTGCATTAGGTGGCTTTGCACGATTCGCCCATTCTTTTAAACGTTTAATCGTTTCTGTCATTTTCTTAATCTTTTTTTGTTGGTCTTCATAATGTTGAAATTGACGTAGAATTCTAGCTTCTCGTTCCATCACATAGTCTGTATAGTTCGTGTGATAAATGAATAGTTCACCGTGTTCAAGCTCCCATATCTTCGTCACTGTATCATCAAGAAACGTTCGATCGTGGGAGATGATGAACACACTCCCTGTGTAATCTTTAATCCATTTAGATAACCAATCCAACGCATAAATGTCGAGATGATTGGTCGGTTCATCAAGAATTAATAGATCAGGCTTTTGTAAAAGGAGTTCAGCGAGTTCGACCTTGGTTCGCTCACCCCCGCTTAAGGTCGACCAAGTTTTTTTCTAACAGGTCGGCAATACCTAACCCTGCAGCAACGCGTCGAATATTCGCCTCAGTCTCATAACCTCCTGCTTTTTCAAATTGATCCAGTAACGAGCCGTATGTGTTAAGAGTTGCTTCTAGATCCGAGGTGTTCGGGTTAGAAAGTTGGGATTCATAGTGTCGTAATTGCTGTTGCAATTGATTTAGTTCGCTAACGTTGAAGTAAATCATAGATAGTGATGTCCTCACGTGCAGGGGTTTGGGCGAGCATTCCTTTCGTTGATTCTTTTTTTCCAGCCAATCGTTCCTGTAGTAGGGTTTTCAAGACCAGCAATCAACCTTGCAAGCGTAGATTTCCCTTCACCATTTCGGCAACAAGACCAATAATTTCACCTGAATGAATTTGAAAAGATAACCCTGTGAAGATTGTAGTTCCTCCGTATATTTGCTCTACATTTTTTTTCCGTGACATACAATCATGTTCGTTCCTCCTAAAGTAGAGGAGACGTGAACATAAAAAAAGACGACGGAGAATCGCTCCGTCGCCTTCAAATCATCATGATGTGATGAATAGACACGTCTCTTCTCAGTGAATTTCCGGTATCGTTTTGTAAAAAAAGGACAGACTGATCCAATTTCAAAACGATTGCCGAAAATATCGTCCGACACCGCGACAAAAACGCACCAATTGTGCCAGACTTCCACTAAAAAGACTCATGCCTACTCACCTCCCGAACGTTTAATTACTTCTAATGTAGCGAATGTATTCAGAAAAGTAAAGAATCTATTTCGTATAAGGTAGTGAAAGTGGGCGTAAAGAGCAACGTGTGAAATGTCGCTAAAACCGTTGTGAAAAGTGAACAGAGCTGATAAATTATTTTGGGCGCGTGTTCGGATCAAGGGTAGGAGAGCGCGGAACAAGAGAAGACGAGCGTGGAACAAGAGAAGACGAGCGTGGAACAAGACGGGGCAAGCGCGGAGCAAGAGAAGGTGAGCACGGAACAAGAGAAGGCGAGTGCGGAACAAGAGAAGGCAAGCACGGAACAAGAGAAGGCAAGCGCGGAACAAGAGAAGGCAAGCGCGGATCAAGAGGAGACGAGCACGGAACAAGAGAAGGCAAGCGCGGAACAAGACAAGGC